>CAYIBQ010000001.1:0-62890 GCA_964361695.1 uncultured Candidatus Saccharibacteria bacterium
TCATCTGCGCCTGTCCTGCCAAAGCCGTGCGCCGGGGTTGTTCAAAGAATATGCTTAAATCAGCGATGCCCGCTGGCATGCCTACGGTAAATACCGATTCTCTTGCTTCGTTCCGATACGTGTCACCCGTCCCGAGGCCGTTGGCGATTGTACGGGTGGCAATGACGCGGCGGACAATATCCCGATCTCCAAAAAACGGACGGCGCAGGAGCTCGCTGATGTCCGGGTGGAGTATCTGATAGCCGTCTTTATCCACCGCATAGATGTGCCCTGCACTGATGGAGGGACGGTGAATGGCAGAGACCAGATGCCTGATGTTGAGATCCGCAACGAGTACTGCCGCGGCGTGTCCGTCGCGAAGCATGGGCACTGCCAGCATGATGTGCGGTTCCAGTTCGGGAGACACAAATATATCCCCAAACGCAGCAGAGCCGTCGCGCGCACGGGTAAAAAAAAGAGCAGCTCCGTAGTCCTCTCCGTCCCCGGGCGGCACAAACCGAAACCGGTCAACGAGCAGTGCGGCGCGGCCGTTTTCTCCGGCAAGACCGGCGCTTCTCACCGCGGGATTGCGTTTGAGCAGACGCTCCAGAATGATTTTGGCGCGGTCAGGATCAAAAGTGATTTCTTCAGCCGCGTGTTCCAATTCGCGCTGGAGGCCAGCCAGCGATCCGTACACGTCGTTTTGCGCACGCTCAAGGACCTCAAGCGCCAACACCGACGCCCCGCGCTCTATGTTGCGGAGTGCGGGGATAAGCCACGTGAGGTTGAGCGCCGCGAGCCCCGCGATGATCAGGACAAAGAGCGCTGGAGTACGAATCGTCTGCATGAGACCGGCCTACCTTACGACTTCATTCACTTTTGAGAGAAAATCCTGTGCGATTGATATGTTCAGCGCCTTCGCGGTCTTTAGATTCACCACCAGTTCTAATTTCTCCGGCAACTCAATAGGAATACTGGCGGGTTTGGCGCCATGCAGAACCGCATCGGCAAGGCGCGCGGCCTGTTCGCCGACGATATAATAATTTGCGCCGTAGCTCATCAAAGCGCCCTGCCGCGTGTCTTCAATATTGGTGCCGGAGAGCGGAATTTTTTTCTGCAGAGCGAACTCGCCGATGTAGCGGGCAAGCGCACCGCTCACCGAATCCGTGGCACGAACAAGACCGTCGCCAGAACGGAAAGAAAACGCCTCCAAAAACGCCTCCATCTCGTCACGATCGGCAACCTGCTGTTCTACCAGTCCCACGCCCAACGAACGCGCCGTGGTACGAACATTTTCAACGCCCGAGGTGTTGGCGTCGGACCAGACGAAGATCATGCGCTTGAGGGACGGGATCATTTCGCGAAATAATTCTATGCGCTTGGAAACAATCACTTCGTTGTGCGGGGTGACGCCGGTCAGATTGTTACCGGAACTTGCCATGCTGGCGACGAGCTTGCCGCCCACGGGGTTGGATACTGCGCCGAACACAATCGGCATGTCCGGAGCTGTTGCCGCAGTGACCTCTTTGGAGGCGCGGGCGGCCAAAATACCCATGGCATAAATCATGTCAGGGCGTTCGGCCAGGAGTTCGGTCACGATCGTCTTGCTCTCGGCCAGATCCTTGCCAATAGGACGCACGATATAGCGAACATTTTTGCCCTCTTCATACCCGCGTGCCGCCATGCCCGCCTGAAACCCCTCCCACGCAGGCAGAAGCGATGGAGGATTGGCGATCGCCGCAATCGTAATGACGCGGGCGGGTTTTTCCGAATCCCTCAATAATGTTACGCCGTAGCCCCGCTGTATCAGGAAAGCCCCGAGTGCCGCGACAGCGGCCAGGACAACGACGATGCCGATGCGCGAAATATTTTTCTGCGGCATAGATACAACAGGTTATGTTATTCGCCGACGGCGAACAGGACCACCGTCTCGTTATAAAACCTCGGATCGCATTTTTCCATATTGCGCACTTCCCCGCCGAGCGGCGCTTGCTCTCCATAGGTATAAAAGCCGAGCATGGGCACATCGTGTCCGACGATCTCCATAATAGCATGTATTTCATCTCCCGCTTTCTGCGCGAAAAGTTTCTCGCGCGCAATGCAGTTGAAGATGAGCAGAAATGAGGGTTTTGTCTTTGCGATTTCAAAATCTTTCATCAGATGCCGCGCGGCATCCTGCGCGGCATCTATCGCTTTTTCCTTGGAACCGATCATAAGCCGCACCTCACTGCCTTCGGGTATTTCCGCAGCGCATGTGATGGAGCCGTCCTTATTCACGGTAATCGGGTCGCGAATGAGATACTCTTCAGGATATTCAGGAATTTTCAGGCCCAAGGGATACGTGATCGCAAGCCGCGCCAGCGCCTCTTTGCGCAATTCTTCCGCTTTGGCTCCAAAATAATCCTCATAAATAGATATCGCGGGTTTGCCGTCAAGTTCGTGGAGCACCGCTCCCTCGGCGCGGGTTACTTTCATCGGCATGCCGATGGGCACCCATCCGTGGCGTACTCCGATGCCGATCGTAGCCGTACCCGCAAGCCCCACGCCCATGACGGCTCCGCTGACTACGCCGTCATTATGATATTCATATGTTTTTTCAAACATGAAATCGTCCCCTGCGGCTCCGCCCACGATTGGGAAATGCGCGCCAAGCACATCGGCGACACCGCGCACAATATCGGCGCCGTTGCCGGCCAGCACGTCCGGCAACATAACAAAAGCGCGCAGGGCGCTACGAGCACTGCTCGTAGCGGCGGCTTTCCCCAATACCTCGCGCGCAACACTGCGTCCCGCTGTACGCGCATCAGCCGCAATGTCACGCCCTATGCCGGTATAAAAGGAGAGTGTGTCCGAACGTATGGCCATGACGCCAATGGACTTCTGGCTCGGACCCTCATTGCTGATTTCTCCCGCCGTACTGCACCCGATGAAAGGTACTGCGCCCGCGGCTTCTTTGACGCCGCGCACCACATCTTCGGGGTGGAGCGCCGGAGACGCAAACACAAACAAAAAATTCACGCCTGTACCCGCGCGTTCCATCGCCGTTTTTGCCGCGGTATACGCCGCCTGATAGGCATCGGCTCCCTTGCTGATTCCTACACCTGCTTGAATCATATGAACGTACTCGTTATTTGCTAAGTATCGCGCCCACCTTTTCTACAATCTCTATAGGTGAAATGTTCGCTTTCACGATATAGGCCGCGGCCCCCAGGCGGATGCCTCTGTCAATCTCTTCGCGCTGGCCAAGATTGGAGATCACCACTACGGGTATGGCACGCCACTGCTCGTGCTGTTTGAGTTCCGTAAGAAAAGCAAACCCGTCCATCCCGGGCAGAACCATATCCAAAAGAATTGCGTCTATCGCACTGGATGCCAGGGCACTGCGCGCCTCGCCTGCGTCTATCGCCTTGACGACACGGTATCCCTCGGCAAGAAATTTTCGTTCAAGCAATCCGACCAGCAGAAAATCGTCTTCCACGACGAGCACGGTCCGGTGTACTCCCATCACCGGCTTTTTCATTTTTTTCTGTTCAGGACGGCTGCCTGTTTTTTCCGCATGCAAAATATTTTCAACCCGCATCAGCACTTCATGCGGATCAAAATTTACTTTGATCAGATAATCGCGCACACCCAACTGCAATGCCCGCTCCAATTCAATGGGCTGGCCGGAATTGGAAATAATAAGCACCGGTGTGGCGGGCAGAAGATCCGCTTCTTTCATCTTCTGTAGAATCTGAAACCCGCTCATCCCGGGCAACATCATGTCCAGCAATACCAAATCGGGCTTGACGTCTTTCACCAGCGCCAAACCCGCAATGCCGTCCCGCGCCACGGTTACGTCGTATCCGGAGGCAACCAGCCGCGCACGCAGAAGCTCTAGCAAAACTTCCTCATCCTCAATCAGCAACAGACGTTTTTTCCCCGCCGCAGTGGGTCTTTTCGTTCCTTCCGCCATGCCTGTATGGTACCCCGTCCGGATGCCAAGAGAAAGGGGCGATGTGGATAACTCGGATGCGTCGCAGACGTAAAGGCCGAGGAAAAATCCCGAAGAAACGCATCACCCCGCGCGGATGCGCGGGGTTGTGTGACGGAATCCTCTTCGGGATGGCACTATCATTATCGCTGAACCTGAATAAGGGGCCCTGTCCCGGTCGGCTCTGATTCACATGAGCCAACCGTGATCGTGCCGGAAGAATTCCTTACTATATAATAGCCCGTGCGCGCTCCATCCCAAGTTATTCCACTATCATTCCCGCTCGGTGCGGTAGGATTTGCGGCAATATAAGTGGTTATCGCATTCACCCCTCCCGTGTCAGAATCAAGATCGTACCCATTAGCAAGACCAATGGCCACTTCACAATCTGCTGGAGATGCAGTAGTGCAGGCACCACCGCATGTCCCGATCATATAGGGCGTACCCGCGGTTAAACCAGTAAAAGTCACCATATAGGCACCGCCATCATCTACTTGTTTTACTTTAATCGCGCTTGCCATCGCCGAAAGATCCGACCAGCGCCGCGCGTTTCTGGAGTCCTCCAAGCGTTTGCCGGGATTCAGCGCGACGAACGCGACTGCGGCAATGATGCCCACGATTGCGACCGCGATAAGTATTTCAATCAGCGTAAAGCCCTTTGAATATTTTTTTATCATAATGCTTAAAAATTAGAAATAATAAAAAGTGAAAGAAAAAAGTTGGTTTGGATTTTGTGGACTGAACGACCTTTTGGTTTAGACGGTAGGTTCTTAGCTTTTTAGGAACACTGCCACCTCCTAAAAAGCCATGATCTAATTTTATTCTTTCTTCGCGTACTCCGAGTGCACCCAGACCTTGGCGCCGCCCTCACCTCCCATATCTATTTTATACCATTCTCCGTCCTCCTCCAGCAACACATACTTTTCCCCAGGGTGCACGCGAGTTACAATCGCGTGCGTGATATCGGGGCCATTACGGGCGTTGAGCCAGCCGGTATCTGTCTTGAGAATCACGACGCGCGACAACACGTGCGCCTCGGTATTTCCCACGCTCTGCTCTGCTCCAGCGTTTTTCACCGTAATGAGCGTTGGCGTCTTGATGCGTATGCGGCCGGATACCGTAAACGTCTTGGAATCTGCAGTCGGTGTAATATTGAGTATCGTAACCAGGGGCGATAGAACGCGGAAGTCGGCGCCGGTTTTCTGCTCCATGTGCGCCAACATGCGATCAACGATGTCATCGTAGCGATACAGGAGCCACGAAATCCGTAACGGAAAGGTAATCTTGGTCACGTCCACGGGTATGGTGATCGCCTCCTGCCAGAGCGCCATACCGCGCTGGCGCGCACCTGTAGCCGCTTCCGCCCTGCCGCGCGCCACAGCGTCCAGATAGCCGGATGCCTGATCAATTTCCGTTTCAAAAACCACTCCCGTGACACTCTCGGGGGTATTCGCCTCATCAGTAGAGACGATGATCGGAATAGTATCATTGAAGACCTGTACACCGGACTCGCGCAACACGATTGTCGAAGATGTCTCGGCATGCAAGCGCGCCTCCACCATATCGCGCACCTGTCCGGCGCCAAAAACGCCGCCTATGCCCGCGACCAGCACTCCAAGCAACACTATCTTCTGGCCACGCGTTGCCGGAATGCGCACGAATTGCACCGGTGCGATGACGATAGATGGCGATACCCCTTCCTGGTCTTCCGCATGGACAGATGACGACGCGGCACCTGCTTCCACGGCAGTATCGTTCGTTTCTCCGGCATCGCCCAAAAACGCGGGGTCCATAATATATTTTTGGGGATATAAGCCGCGGAGAGCCAGCCCCCCAGCGACAATATACTCCAAAAACCCCTGATTGCGCAGCACCACGGATTCTCCTAGCCACACCGACATGCCCACATTTTCCTCATAATACTCCTTGATGTCCTTGAGCTTTGCTGATCCGCCAATGAGGATCACCCGATCCACGCGCTCGCCGGTTTTCTCCTGAAAATACTCAATACCCGCTTTAACCCGTGTCGTAATGACCTGCAGGATTTTTGCGATAACAAAAAAACTCTTCCCTGTCGTGTCCGAGAGTCCCTGTTTGATTTTCACCTGTTCCGCTTCACGCGGCGATATGTTCAGTTCCTTGCTCAACGCCAAGGTCATTGCGTCTCCAGCTTCAGCAAGCGTTTGGAGGTATCGGAGTCCGCCTTTGGAAAAAATGGAGATGGTGGTTGCGGCGGCACCAATGTCCACAATGCAGACCGGCGACTGCAGCCGGTCGCGAAACAGGCCGCGCGCCGCAGCAATGGTCTCGCTCTCATACGCATCCACGGAAAATCCCGCCTGCCGAAAAAGCGCTTGCCACTCCGCGAAAACGTGCTTTGAGACAGCGATAAGAATGACGCCCGTGCGCCGCGGAGTTTCATAGAGCGTCGCATACGTATAGAGCGCTTCGTCTTTTGGGAGAGGAATACTCGATTTCATCTCCTCTTCCACGAGCATATCGCGGTCCTCGCGCTTATGCTCTGCAAGTTCAAAAACACGGGTATACATCTGCCCCTCTGGGATGCCAAACGTGATTCGCTTCGGCTCAATGGGGTTGGGTCGGGCGTTTTTTACCGTAGTCGCCAGCGCTTCGGCCAATTTCTGCGCGTTCTTGATCCGTCCCCGCTCCACCACGCCGCGGGGGAGCAAAACGCGGTTCATGCCGACAATTTTTACTTCTCCGCCTTCGTCGGACAGAGCGACGATCTCAATCGTGCGGTCAGAAATATCAAGCCCGACAGGGCTTGTTTTCAGCATAGCGGCAATGCGCGACCATTGTTGAGACATTAGCGCAAAAAGTTAAACGCGTTTTTACTATTGTACCATAACGAGCATGGAGACATTGCGGGAGTTATCCACATATCTATCAAGGTATCTCTTCCCACCTCCCTATGGTTATGGCGTTTGTCTCGTCACTGGTCCCGGTAATGGTTAGCTCCGCGCATACTTTTTTGGAGTAGCCGCTCGTGGAAGGACATGAGGCAACGGTGCAGCCGGTTGCGGTTATCCCGATGGACGTTCCGGCGACAAAATTGGCGCATGTCCCTCCGCTTGACGTAACGGCTTGCTGTATCGCAACACTGCACGATCCGCCGCCCGCAACCGGCGGCGTAATAGAGCCGCTAAGCAACGGGGCGATTCGCAGGCGCCGTAGCGCTTCTTCCATGCACCCATCGGCAATGGCAAACGCCCGCGCTCCCTGCTGGGACGTGTAACCGGACTCCAGTTCTCCGAGGCCGAGCAGGGACGAATTGTACGCCATGATCAAAGCCGCCGCACCAATGACGACGATCGCAAGAAGAGCGGCAAAGCCCGAGCGAGGTTGCGGGCGGCAGGTTTTAGGAGGTAGGGCCATGCTACTGCCGCACGCTTACGGCGGTCGTAAAATCCTTTGAGTAGGTAAACGCGGAGCTTCCCGAGGGATTGTCGTAGGCAATGGTGAGGTTGATCTTGATATTCTCGCGAGAACCGGTTCCGGTGAGGTTGGTAAACGCCAAGGCCGTTACCGTCACGTCATCGCTGGTGATGGTCATAACAACCGGCGCACCATCCGTATCTTCCGTAATACGCAGAGTATTGCCGGCATCGCGATCAATTGCGGTCGGGTGTTTTGCCGGATTTGCCGTGCTGAAATCAAGCGTCAAGACAGTCGGCGTTACGCTGACGATTCCATTTGCGGCGCGGATGCGCTGGCTGATAACTTCCAGGGCGGTTCTGCCGTTTGCGTGTACCTCCTGCGCTACATACGTCTTGGTACGGGAATTGCTGACCGAGAGGATGAAATAGGTAAAACTCAAGATCGCACCTGAAATAATAGCGAGGTATATGACAAGCTCTAGAAGTGTAAATCCTGGATTTCTCATTGCGGTGTGAGCGTGATGCTTGTTCCGTCGCCCAGCGTTGTTGAGTATTCTACGGATGCGCACGCTCCTGTCGTACAGTTGAGTCCCTGTGCCGTTGTATCCTGTAGCTTATCACTGCTGCCCCAATTGGTGAGGTACGCGCGCTTTTCCACGGTGTTGTTGATGCCCGCGCGCGTAAGCCAGGTTACCGTAACTACCGCTTCTTTTGTGTGCGGATCGTTGTAGGTGCTCCCGCCGCATGGGGTTGTGATGGCATTCGTAGTATTGTCGCGACACACGTCAGAAAACACGATACTACGGGTAAACTTCCCATTGGTGCCAAGACCAGTTTGTGATGCGCCAGCCGCGATATTCCACTTCGTGCCGTCGTCAGAAACTACACAGGTCGTGCAGGTGATCTGATTCCATTCGCGGTCGCGCACTGCGTGCGTCGCGTCCAGCCCCAATTGCGCGAACGCTTCGGCTTCGGTCTGCTCTCCGCCCTGCTCAAGCCCTCGAAACCCGCCCACGGCCATGGTAATCAATACACCGGCAATCGCGGCAAAAACGGCGATTGCAAGGATGGCTTCAAGGAGACCTTGGCCACGATTAGGTTGAAAGACAAACATGCGTGTCAAGAGGTACAAGGGTTATTGGTAATTTAATTTAACTCTGTTCAAAACGGGTGTATGCGCTCCGTCGCCGTCAAAGGTTACCCGATAATTGAGCCAGGGCTGATTATTATGTGTGATAGGGGCACGCACGCGATTGATGCCCGTAGCGCCCTGATAGTAGGTCGCGCCGGTGCCGTCCGGACCAAGCCATGAGGCGACACCGAGCCCGGCTTGCGCGCCCGCGGTGCGGATTTGAATGCGCAGGTTGCATGGGCTGGGTACGGTGCAGACGGGACTTGCCGGACTTAATGTCCAATCCCACTCCAGTACGTTCCACGCGCGCAACGGCGTGATATTGATATCATTGGACGTATAGGTTCCGGTTGCGGGATACACGGCGGCAGAGATTATTTCCGGATACACGGTATAACCCCCGTCCAAATCCGTCCCATCGTTTTTCACAATCTTAAAACAATATGTTTTTGCGGATGGCGCACTACTATCAAACAGAGAGAAATCCCATTTTCCGTCAGCCCCGGCCGCGATCGCTGATTGGGAGTTGGTAAAAGGGGTAAGAGACGTATCTACGTCATGGTAAGTTTGTGGATTTATGGCATCGGCGGCGTGCGTCAATTCTCCCGCATTATCTATAAGTGCTATGTTATTTGCCGTACCGGCGTTATCCTTGAAAGCAATAAGCGTGGTATTCGTTACGTCAGTATAGGTTGCAGGAGTTCCTGCGGTCGGCGCGGCGCATGTTCCCGTGCCTTTGCCAACATACCTCAGCTTGAAATTCTGCCCGCTCAAGCCAAGGAGTGCGCTGCTATGAATAAGCATACGCAAGCGAAAAGGATCTCCATCAAGGCCAAGCGTGTGTGCCGTATTCTGCGGCTTGAGCGCTACACCCACGTTTGCCGAGTCCAGATTTGCAAAAAAGCGATACCCTGATTGCTGTAACCCGCTCCCGCCGGCCGCCTGCCATGTGACGCGCCAATCATCCAGTATGGGCGATGCGGAGACGGCGGTGAGGGTCGCTTTAAGACATAGGCGATTATAGACAACGGCAGTGTCAGCGAGCGATGAAAGATTGATGGTGTTTATATCAAAACCAGCTTCATTTCCGGACAATTCCGTATTAAGAAGAAGTGTATCGCAATCCGCAACATTCTTCCGATACACTTGTATCTTTATATCCCCCCCGGTTTCTGTCCCTGCCCATATCACCGATCCCCACCCCGTCTGCCCGGCCACCCAATCAAAATCAACGGGAGTTGACATCACGGTGCCCTGATCCGCGCGGATGTTCGTTGTACCCGGGACGTTGAGCGGAAATGAACCCACAACGGCGCCGCCTGTTACGCCGACATCGCCCGACGCGCTGATCGCAATTTCAATGGACTGACCCGCGCCGGCATTCGCGCCTATATCCATTTCCACGAAAACGCATATCTGGGCGGTATTCACCCCAAGTCCCAGACCGGAAAGCACTGCGGTTTCGGAGGTGAAATTGACCGGCGCACCGATGGCCACAGATCCCGCAAACGTGCATGTCGCTTCCTGTTGCCAATAAAGCTGAACTCCAGTGAGATTGCCGTTTGCGGTAAAAGACGCGTTTGTTTCGCTTATCGTAATAGCATTGACCGTCGCCGCGCTCGCGGACGTGATAAAAGTAAACACGCCCATGACCACATTATTCTGCCCTTGCGTCACATTCGCCGGCTGGGTAAAAGAGGGGTCAAGCGCTACGGTAACGGTATTTGGTATCGTGTACTGATAAGTGACCGTGAGTATCCCGCCATGGATGGCGACTTCGGCTGAACTATAACAAGCAGTATACGTGGTGGCATCATTACTGGTTATATTAGTAAAAAATCTCCATAACGTAAGGCGCGTCCGTTCATTGTCGGTAACTGCCGTGCTCGAATTGCTGGAACTGCATGCTGAAGGCGAAGTTGAAAAATTTATCCCTATCCCTTCATTTGCCACGGGAGCTGATACCGCCTGACCCACGGAGGTGAGACGAAGCGAAGCGCCGCGGATGGTTACATCAGTGCTTGGCTCAGGAATCGACGGATTGATTGCTCCGGCTGAAGTTGAAAAAGTGGTTGCTGCGGCACTGGTTTGCTGTCCCGCGAAAAGATGCTGACTTACGATATAGCCGTTGACATCGGAGGTGTACGTATACGTGATCACGAGCTCCGCCGAGACCGCGCCGCGTGCCGTTCCCGACCATTGCGCTCTCATCTGTACCGCTCTTCCCGAACTGCCGGTAGCGCCCTCAAGTTCTGTGTATTCAGAAGCCGGTATGATATAGTTAAAATAACCGTCATCGGAGACGCCTTGCGTGTCAGACGCAAAAGCATAACCGCGTTGCCCGGATGCCGGATTGGCGCCGACTTGGTGGCGAATATTAAGCGTGGAAGCAGCGGTCTGTCCTCCTGCCGACGTATGAATCCGAAACCATGCCCTTTCCACATTGACGCCACTCTCCGGAAAGTAGACCGTAGACCCCACGAGGGCGGATTCCGTTAAGCTCCCCACGGTTTGGACCTCGCCAACCGGATACACCACGGTCTTTGTTTTTGTCGGCGCCGTATCTGCATAAGTATAGGTTACGTAATTCTCGCCGCCCATGACATAGGCATTGGTGGCATTCGTGGACATCTCAAGCGATTGGGCGGTATTGTTTGCATAACCCGCAACTCCGCTCAAAAGCGCATTCACCCAACCGCCGTTGTCTGTCAAAATTTCTTCGAAAAAGACCGCCGAGGTATTGGCTCCCCCCGGATTTCCGCCAATATCAGAAATGGTCTGCCAGTCAGTAGTTGTTACCGCATTAATTGAAGTTTGCAAATAGAAAAACTGGGACAATTGCGTACCGATTTCAGGGATAGTCGTCGTATAGCTGAACGTGGGGCAATTCGAATCTACGGTACACGAGACCTGTGCCGCTGTTCGTGAACCGATATCGGTTCCGGAATCTAAAGGATAAATGACCGTATTTGTTTGCGTGGGAGAGGTGTGATCATAGGTATAGGTGATGACGAGTTTTGCGTTTGCTCCTTGAATGTTGGCGGCGACGGTTCCATTGCATGTACCCGCATCGGTACCGCTTGCCCCATCAATGCAGTATCCCACCTGAAAAGAAAATTGACTTCCTCCGCCCGTATAGGCCGCCAATGCCGCTTCAGGCGCAACATTGGCGCGAAGCTGTGCGGTTTGCGATTCACCGGAATTCGTCCCAAAGCTTGCGGTATCCATAAAGCTCAAGGGCGAAGGAGTGCAGGGAGTTGGCGTGCAGGCATCAAAAAAGAGTAACCCCTCCGTGCTCGTCAAGACAGTCGCGGATCCAAATTGAAGAGAAACTTCAATATAAGCATCAATGACATCGGCGCCCGATTCAGCCAATTGGACGGTTTGAACGGGAAAATTATTTTGCGCTCCGACGTTGTCGTTTATGCCGGAACCCGCGTCCTGGCCCGCAAAAAATTCCACGGTGCGGACGCGCGGGCCGTGGGACGCCTGCGCAACAGGCGTTGCGAAGTAGTCCGCGATTTTTCGCATGAGTATATCTAAAGGCAAGCCGCTTGAGACAAGCAGAAGGATGAGCGAAAGCGGGAGTATTTTTTTTATGACGCGCAGGGCGCCGTCAATCATTTTGAACATACGACGAGATTACCGCTTCTTAGCTTTTTAGGTTATAAGCTGGAAATATATCATCCATCTCTACCACCTAAAAAGCCAAAAATTACAACCTACAATCTCATCTTACCATCCTTTCAATTTTACGCCTCCCGGAGACGACGCCTCGGTGTCAGTCAAGATATTGTCCGAGTCGGTCAAGGTGGTCGTGAATTGATCGCTTGTGGTCTGAAGCCATGCGTCTGCCGAAGCGCCGATTGTAAAGCTTCGGGGCGCGGAAAAAATACTCGACGTGTCGCTGCCCGGAGGAGGATCCTTTGCACGAACGTGCCACCAGTAGGTCGTGCCGATAGTAAAAACATCATTTCCTACTCCTGTGGGCGTGTAGGTAACATCTGCGCCGGACGCATAAGTTGGCTGGATAAAACCGTTGTCAGCTGCGGCATGATTTACTGAATTTTTTGTAACCACGCCGATGGTAAAACCGGGATTTGTCGCCCACTCAATTTCGTATTCTATCGGGTTCAACTCCGTGTCCGTGCTTACAAACGTTCCTAAATCAGGCGTGGTGTCGCTGGTGTCTTTATTCGCAAACGCGGGCGTTTCGGCAAGCGTCGGAGTCGTAGGCGGTAGATTGCCGACCTCTTCAATTCCTACGCCGTAAAAATCAAAGGGATCCGGAGCGGCTGGGCCGGGATACCTGATGGTGTTGTAGGTCGTTTCAAGCCAGCCGGGGGTTCGCACGTTATCGGAAACGCGTACCTCGTCAACGATGCCGATAAACGCTTCATTAAACGCGTCGCCGGCCGGGTCGCCGATATAGAGCGGTATCGTGGTTAAGTTCACCGTCAACGCAGGACCTGTACCCCGATTAACGCCGTCTATGTATATAATAGAAGAGCCATTCATGGCGCATGCGAGGTATGCCCAGGTGCCGGACGTGATATCAACGCTACTATCTGCGACACTACCGCCGTAGTAGCAACTGGGAATATTCGTAGTCGCCTTGGCAACAAAGATAGAATAGTCATAGTCGGTAACCGCCGCGTTGGGACGGGCAACGACGGTATGCCATATGCCTGATGTCGGGCTCGTTTCGTTCACCCATGCCTCAAGGGTACGCATATCCGTATTATCCCATTTCGTTGAGTCCGGAAACGTAATACGCTGCGTATTGAGCGTAAACTGATCCGCGCCGCCGGCGATTCCCACAGCCGTTCCTTGCGCCCCAACGGTAATGGCAGACGAGTTGACCGGGTTCTGGGATGAGTCCTGATGCGGATTTGGGACGACTTCGTCCAAGTGCCACACGCCCATGTAGTTGTTGTCCCATACGCCTGTAACGCCGTTGCTCGTTACATTCCCTTGGAAGGTTGAGATGCTGTTGTTGCCGTAGTAGACATAAATAACCTTATTTGCCCCTGTTGAGGGAAGCGTGGGAATCCGTACCCACATGACGACGCGGCCCTGACCCGGCGCTCCGTCGTATACCTCTATTTCATGCGCAAGCTGGGTCGTACCGTCAGAATCGGTGAAAACAATGTCAAAACCGGACGAATTGCATGGCCCGTCTACTGGCGGCGATCCGATCGTGCAGTCGGTGTCCCGAACAAAATCGGCGTGGGTGAAAGAGACAAGAATGGGAAAATTGGCATAGCTCGGTTCGGTGTCAGGAACCCTGAGCAGGTCAATGGTGATACTTTTGCGATACGCATAGCCGGTATCAAAACCCACCGCGCCGGCGCGGGGCACGCCAAACGGGCGCAGGACGGACAAGGCAACGAGCACCGTAACGAGAACCACGGCAAAGAATGCATGGACGTGTTCCTTTTTTGTCTTGAAGGAGAAAGAGTCGGACATACGAAATATATATTTTAGTATACCACAAACGCCGCAAGGCCGCGAAAACGGCCTTGTGGATAACGAAGGCGTAAAAAAATTTGTTACCTTACCGTCATGACATTCTCTCTTCGCTATCCAGAAACCCTTTTATGTAGCGGAGATAATCGTAATACTGATGTATTTCGTTTTTGATGTCATCTACCATCCGCTTTATATCCACTCTATCGTATTTATGCACGACAAGATTCCGTAAGCCAACGGACGGCGCGATCTTGAGGGCAAAATCTATGGGCAGTACCTTATGTTCGCCCAGCGTAATAAAAGTACTTTGATAATCATTGGGAACATGCGCCCGTGATTCAAGGATGATGTGCGTGTTGAAGAAATGCATTGAGCGATGCAACGCGCAATGACAAGAGCTTCTGCGCCTCCATATATCGTTTTATGGCATAAATTCTGAATAGGGCATAGACGGACGGCTCCGCCTCATAGAGCAGAATGCCTGTTACCGCGACCTGTTTTAAGAGCAAGGGCGGCGCATCATGGATATCGGTAAGCTCAATGTGCGAGAAATGCGCGACTGCGGACAAATCAAATGCATAGTGAGCTATTTCGTGCGGACTCAAGGCGTGTTTAGATACAAATGCAAAATCCGCATCGCTTTGGGCGTGTGTTCTGCCGGTTGCCTGCGATCCAAAAAGCACGAAAAGCGTAATGCCATATTTTCTCGCGAGAGAGGCAATTTCCGATTTCTTTTCTACGGTGAGCAGGGATTCTTTCATTTTCTAATGATACCACGCTTTATCAAGAAAAGGAATCCGACGCGCACTTCGGAAATGTTGCTTTTTTTAGGTGTGGATAACTTTATTTATGGAGTAATCGGCGTAGTCCGCAAGGTGTCAATCTCCGGCTGGGTGAGCGCGCGGTTGAATACGCGGACTTCGTCAAGGATGCCGTCAAAATACAAGTCATTGGGAGGCGATCCGTTGAATGCGCCGCATCGGCCAAGCGATGCGCTTAATTGACTGCCGGGAGGGGTGGCAACAGTCAGCGGCGTACCGCTCACCGTGCCGTTGATGTAGATTGTGTTTGTCCAGTTTGGTCCTGAAATTGATCGGACAAATGCAACATGATACCACGTGCCGGTAGACAATGCGCCGGCGCCCGTATCGCTCGCGCTCACAAAACTATTGCCCCATCCAACGCTAATCGCGCTATTATTCGGATCCCGTCCAACGCTTACCCCCACTTGCCCTAAAGTTCCTGGTGATGCATTGCACTGCCCAATGAGATAATTCCCACCGGTATTGTCAAGCACGTCGTTGAATCGCACCCATCCCATGAATGTCATTTCTCCGGAGAGATTGAGTTTTGCGGGAAGGCCAAGCGTGACATAGTCCCCGGATCCGTCAAACGAAAGAGCGGACGCGCCGTATTGGGCAATGGCGGTCCATAACGCATTAGTGATAGTGCCATTTGTGCCGTTGCCGGATGAATCGTTGACCGTAGCACCGGCATTTTCATTGAAACCGTATTGAGCCACCACTCCCGCAAGCGCTCCGTTATCCACAGTTACGACCACGGGTGCTGAAGTATTGCTGTTTCCCTGCACATCGCGGACCGTGGCAGTGAGCGAGTGCGACCCTTGAGTTGCCGAAAGGGTATTCCAATTAACAGTGAAGGGTGTTGCGGTATCAATACCAATGGACTGTCCATCCATAAAGAATTCAACTTCCGCAATCTGATAGTTATCCGTGGCAGTGGCGTTGATCGCGACTGGAGCGCCAAGAACGGAAGGAACCGAAGGAGGCGAAGGCGGCGGAGCCGTGATGGAAACAGTGGGCACTTGAATGTCTGACACGTACGTTACTTGATAATTTCCGGAAAGCGCGGGAAAAATTTTATACTGCCTTCCTTTGATGGTTTCGGTGCGGAGCGTTATCGGCGATCCATCGCGCGTGATCGCGGCCACGGCAACACCGTTAAATGTGCTTGGCATCATTGCCTGCAAACCATTTGCTTTGCTGTCTGCGGTGACCGTAAAACTTGCCTGTGTCCCGTTCCAACCGAGGTTCGTAATAGTGGAGCTGTTTCTCCCGTCGGTCCAATCAAGGGCTTGCGCCGAGGAAATAATGGGAACGCCGCGCGCAACTGCCGAGGCAATGACCGCATCGGATACAGCAGAGGCGGTATTGTCCGTATGCGCATTGACGACAAAAAATCCGTAGTATCCCTCAATACCGATGGCGCGGTCAAGGAGCGTATCAACCGTTGCGGGGTAACTCTGGGTTCCGCTCTCGTCTTGCATTTGGGTCGGCGCTTGATATGCGTCAATAACGCTTCCGGCCGCGGTGGCAAACCGCATGGGCATGCCGGAACCGTTGAAAAAACCAACTTGCTGGAGAATCCATTGACCAACGATAGGGAACCAATGATAGTAATCGGTATCAAACCGAAGGCCGTTGGCAGCGCCCACGCTCGCGTGCGTGCTGTAATCGCTCCACGGGCCGCAATGCGTACGCACGGTCCGCGGCGCGGGAACGCCGGGGTTGTATGCCGCATTAAACGAGGAGAGTTGCGGGGGAAAAGCGGTTGCCAAGTTTGTCGCGCCTACGGGCTGGAAATTAGCGCATACCGAACCATTCGTATCCGTATACGTATGCAAGGCAATTTCAAATCCGTTTGTTACATGAGCGCTTGCTTGCGCGGGCGTAATAGCGTTTGTGTATATATATGAGGTGCTCCGAATACAGTCCCAGTTGCTAACCACGCATCCGGGAATACTTTGATTTTGATAGCTGATAAGCCGTCCTTGGGTGCCGTTGTTATTGCCACCAACAGCATCATGATCATCACCGGTCATCACCACCGCCGCTTTTTCATCGCGCGGAAAATACCAAAAACGCGGGAATGGACGCGTGTCGCTTTGCATATGCAAAATAAGGTTGGCAAGCAACCGCATTTGTTCGTCTGCCTGGGGAATAGGAATTTTACTCACGTCAATCCAGTCGGTCTGGGGATCTTGAGGAGTATTGATGGAATTGCCGTAAAAAAGATCTATCGGACGCACCGGGGCAGCATCCGGATCCTCTGACCGATCCTGACCCGCCCATGCGGGATTTCCCTGTCTCGTCTGCGCGACCGAGCGTGCAAGATCATAGGTAAATGCCGCGGCTTGTCCGCCGGTTCCCGCGTTTACCGTCCGGAGCGTTACTGCCGGGTTTGCCGTCGCGTTGATTGCATCGGAATAAATAGTCGCCACCGCCGTTGCGCCGTTTAAGGTATAGTTGTCCGCGATACCGTGGTATTGGATGGTTTGATTCACCAACCCTTGTCCCGGGCTTGCCGCGGTGTTTATTAAAAGATATGCGTTTTGGCGAGTTCCCGCCGGAGCGTTAAGCCCGAGAAGCCCCGCAAACTGGGAATCCGGGCGCATGGCAATCAATTCTCCTCCTGCGGTCACCCAGTCCGTAAACATGGTCACTTGCAGGACGCTCAACGTCATCTCGCCCAGCACCACGACGTCATAGCTTGCGAGCACTGCCGCGGTAACCGTGCCAATATCCGCAGTGGCAAATGCGTTCAATCCTTCGGTTAAAAGAATTTCCTGAAGATAGCCGGTGAAAGGATTTGCCGCGATGTTGGTAACAATGAGAATGGGAATAGTCCCCGCAGGAGGAGGAATGACGGGCGGCGTGCCGAGAACAATGACGCTCGCTTCTTCCGACTCCAAAGCGCCGACCGTAATCCTGCCGCTTGCCGAGCACATCAGATAGTAGCCCGTGGCGATTTGATTCCACGACCCGACTCCGCCAGGACTCACCGGCAGGGAAGCAAAATACGCGGTAGGGCCTGTGGCGAGTGCGGAGAGATCAACGCCGTTTGTAGCGCCGATGACGGCATCAAAAGGAGGAGACGCCGCGGCGCACGTCGGCGTCGTGGCGCCGGTGCAGGTGCCGATCATGTAGGGCACATCCGTGGTAAGCGAAGAAAACGGAGGGATGCTTGCCACATCCTGTCCGCCCTGATCAATGCGGTAGAGGGCGACTGCTTTGTTAATCGCCTGGATGTCTTCCCAGCGTACCGCGTCACGGGACTGCTGCAGCCGCTTTTGGGGATTGAGGACAGCTACGGTAATCGTCGCGATGACTGCCACGATGGAAATGGCGATGAGTATTTCTATGAGCGTAAAGCCGGGGGCGCGCCGTGTGAGTTTTTCTGTTGGCGTCATACGCATAAAAGACCGCGCTGGCGGGCGACAAAACACTACACCTCTTGTTTAGGGGCCGACCAATGTAAATACTTCGGAGTTAATACTTTGATCATACATGTCTCGCGTCTTGAAGCTAAGACGGAGGAAGTATATCCCGGGTTTCACTTTTGCGGGCATCATGCTGTGGCCATGCGGAACATATATCGTGGCCCCGTCCCACCCGTACAGGCGAGCATCGCTTGAGATACTTGATTCTTCGTGCAGCGGATCCCCGCGCTCTTGCAGAATTTGATCTCTCTCGTGCTCCCTATCAGCGCTTTCTTTCCCAGGATTCGCGGGCTTGAGCGAAAGCATAACGTCTGATACCCGAATCTGCGGGGACAATTCCCATGTTATCACGCGCGGCTTTCCCAAAAGAAGCCGCTCCCCGCCTGCGGGAAATATGAATCGCGCGTCCGCGCGTATTGGCTTGAAACGAATCCCGCCGCTGTACAGAACGTCTCGTTGCGCTTGGACAGAGGCAGGGGGAGCGTATATCTCCATTGCCAATTTGACGGGTTTTTTTGTGTTTATAAAATGACTGGCAAATCCCGCATCTTTGGGTAGCGCCCACGCATAACTCCCCGCGTTAAAATCAACCTTGCCGATGATAAATTGCACCGGAGAGACGCCGGGTTCGTCAAGATTACTGATAGCATATAAGGAGACCTGTTTGTCTTTGAACCGCGCATTCTCTTTGTTCCATTGGATCGTATAGGTTCCGCTACCCATTTGAATCTGCTCGCCGTCTCGCGGCGACAAAAAGAGAGGGAGCGGCGTACTATTGATAACAGGGGATCGCGACAAAAAAGCCAGCGGCGCTGTCGTAAAAATCAGATACGCGGCTCCGCCAATAAAAATAAGAGCGAACGCGCCGAGTATTATTTTTCCAGATATTCCTGGTTTCATGATTTATTGCACTTGGATGAAATTGGCGACCGAAGGCACGCCGTTTGAGTTCACGATAAAAAGCATATAGTACCCGGGCGGGGCGATGTTTGCGTTGAGGGGGGTTGTTACATTTACCGTACTCCCCACTTGCGAATTCAAAGTTAGGGGAACATAGCGGGCGTTCATGTCAAATCCGTGAGTTGGAGCGCCAAGAGCTATGAGAGCCACCGAGGAGGCCTGATTTTTGGTTGTGCTGTCGGACATTGTTATTGCGATTGGCGCGTTATACCCGGCCGTCGCCGGCGCTGAACTGATGACCGGACGGGGTCCCTTAAAAAGATACGGCGGAGAAAATATTTCTCTGTCAAGTTGGGCGGTCATTCCGCCAAGACGACCGCCTCCCGCGACAAGTACGCGGCCGTCAGGAAGAAGAATCGCATTTCCGTGATATGCCCGCCTTCTTTGAGCCAACGCCATTGTGGCCCATGTTCCGGTTGAAAGATCTCCAGGATTCGGGGTCCAAATCTCTGCCTGCAATACCGCCGCTCCACCGGTCGGAGGATCTTGATAACCGGTATTCACAGTCCCGCCCGTAACAATCACTGTACCGTCCGGTAGGGGAGTAAGTGTATGAAACGCGCGGGAAAAATTCATGGGATTCGTCGCTGTCCACGACCATGGTTCTACCACATTTGTATTTATGGTGTAGGCATTCGCCACGGACGGAACAGCAGCAACATCAGTATTTCCATGGGCTCCCGCTTTGATGATTCTTCCCGGCCGATACATGACAGCGCTCCCTCCTTGAAGAGTTGCTGAATTGATGAGGGACCACGATCCGGTAGTGCCAGTAACCGTAAAAACGTGCGTCTGGGTGTATTCTTCATCAGACCCCGCATAAAGAATTCTTCCGTCCGGGATAACAAACATAAATGGATATAGCGGTCTTGAGCGGGCCAGGGGAGCGGGTACGGTGATGGGAAGAGCTACGCCTGCACCAGTTAATGTGGTCCACGTATTAGTGGGTGGTGGATTATAAACTTGCATGGCCGTGACGGTAGAGCCCGAACCAGTGTCAGTTCCCGAAACCACTAGAATCCGCCCATCTAAAAGTTTTGTGAGTGTTGGATACCAGCGCGCATTCGCCATTGGAGGGGGAACCGGCCCGGATACCCATGACTCACTTGGCGAGAAATTAAGGATATTGGTATTGGTAATGCCAACAAAAGCAGCGCCGTTATGCCCTCCGGCAACAATTACCCTTCCATCCGGAAGCGATGTTTGTGCGGCACAAAATGTATTATTGTTTGGCGCTAGAAACCCGGGTGTGCTCATTGTTGTATGTACATCGGTGACCGGATTCCATACATAAGCTCCTGTTCCAGGACCATTGAAATCCCCGCTATCCCACATCAATACATTTCCGTTGGGGAGAAGCGCCATGTGAATAGAAACAAGCGGTGTGGTAATTGGCGCTGTCCACTGGCCGGTTGACGCGAGCAGGCTTCCGGGAACCACGCTAAACGGGGATGCGGTGGTGGTCCATTCCGGTCCTGCGGGCGCGCTACCGCCGTATTTGCGCGTGCCGTTGCTTGGACCTCCGGCAGCACCCGACGAATCGGTAATCGTGTCGTTTGCCCCCTCGTCAAAATGATACAAAGCCATAGTGTTTGCATCAGTCGCAAAGGGAGCTGAAGAGGGAGTAAAGTTTTCCGTATAACGAAGGTTGTTTGAAATCCGCATCTCATCAAAATAGCCGCTGTAGGAGGGAAATTGGGTTGGATTGTTGCCGGCATCATGCTTTTCAGCACCTATGACGATATAAGGATCGGAATTGGTGCAGGGATTTGAGCCAGGGTTGCCTGATCCGCCAGGAGGCGGGCAGGAAGAGCCCGGCACGCCGGTATCAGGATATGAAATGTCGCCGTCCGGACCATCGGCTGATATTTCCAATATGCCGTCTATAAAAAGCCGCATGGTGCCGTCAACACGTGTGCGCGTGACCGCGATGTGGTGCCACTGGTCATTGAGCACACTGGTCGCCCCGCAGATAGTGTAGGTTACTGACGCGTCTCCCTTTACGCCAAAAACAGGGAATCCTCCTGCGATAGACATACCAAACGCTGCGGATTGATTGTACCGATCTCTATCCACGATAATATTGCCGTTGACCCAATTATAGTTCGCGCCGCAAGTGATTGCGCCTGCGGTATTTTGGGAAGCTAATGCGCGCATCCAAAACTCAATCGTAAAATCGGTCGCGCCGACATCCGCGGGAGGCCCTGGATCCGTAAAAGGCGAGGTCGTATCTCCTATCTGTATCTTTACGCGGTCAAGATCCGGCGCCGCGACACCGTGGCCGTAAAATCGGAGCGCGTAGCTCCCCGAGCTTCCCGAACTTATCGCCCCCTGCGTATTGACGGTTAGGATTTTCGCAGGGCTTGCGCTACCGGAGGTTGTGATGGTAATGGTAACAGGCGCTACAACGGTTCCGGTGCCTCGGGTAAAGACAACGTCATAAGGGACTGCCGCACGCGCGGTTTCTATCAACATTTGGGCAATACTCGCTGCGAGAGAGGGCACGGCATCGCCTCCGGCGCGGGAAATGATGATGTTCGGGCCGAATGTTCTTACCTGGTCATACGCCTGATCTGCCGCAGAGCGTGTCAGAAGATTATACTCATAGGGGGGCGTGGAATCTTGATAGTGCGTATATTGATTTGTTTCCACATATACGCCGTGTGTTGCGCCGTTGAGCCCGGCAACGGAGCGCTCCCTTGCAATTCGCAGGGCTTGCGCAAGTTCGGCCTCCACGGCTTTTATGCTGCTGGATGTATGGAGCTTGTTGTATATCTGCGCCCCGGCTGTCGCGATCACTAAAAAAATGCCCAGCGAGATGACGAGTTCAAGAACGGTAAAACCTAGTTTGGAATTTGGCATGGATGCGAACTTTGGATTTTGACTTTATCCCCCGATGCTTCCGGTAACCCGGAAGATCGGCGTGATCACCGAGAGCGCCAAAAACGCGACGACGAGGCCGAGCACAAACAGAAGCGCCGGCTCCACGGTGCGCGCGAGCGTGCGGGCCGCGACATCGACTTCTGCTTCATAAAAATCGGCAAGATACAGGAATGCTTCCTCCATTCTCCCGGATTCCTCGCCCGCTTGCAGGAGGTTGACGACAAGCGATGGAAAAAATACAGGAAATCGCTGCATTGCTTTGGAGAGCGTGGCGCCGCCTTTGATGTCTTGGCGCAAGCGCCCTGCCGCTGCGCGATAATAAAAATTGCTTAGCGCCTGCCCCGCGATATCCAATGCTTCATCCAGGGTGAGGCCGCTTTTCACTAACATCCCCATGCTGCGGCAAAAATATGAGATATTGGCGCCACGGCTGATGCGGCGGAAAATCGGCGCATGAAGAAAGACGGCGTGGAGTACTGGCTTGACGAAGGGCTGGCGCGCCGCCCACACCATGGCAGCGAGGATTCCTGCCATCGCGACCGCAAACCAGGTGCCGTATGTTTCAATGAAGTGGGTGATCCAGAGGAGGATCCGCGTGGAAAGCGGCAACTCAACGTTGAGCGCCAGGAGCAAGGGCGCGATCTTGGGGAAGATGACGTACGCCATGAGAATTCCGAGCATAGCCGCCAAGATCAGTACCATGAAGGGATAAAAAAGCGACTCCTTGATTTTCCGCTGGAGTTCGCGTTCCTTGCCGAGCTGCAGCGCCAGGTTTTCAAAATTCTGCGAGAGATTGCCGGACAATTCTCCCACGCGTACGGTCTGGATAAAATACGGAGAAAAGAGCCAGGGGAACCGCGCGAGAGACGCATGAAGCGCCCTGCCTTCCTGTATGGAACGGCCAACATCTCGCCAGATGACGCGCGACCATGCGGCTCCCGATTCTTCCAAAATGCCGAATGTCTTGCTGATGAGCACGCCGGATTTCAGCATCATCGCCATGGTGCGCGCAAAAAAGATCATGAGTTCCGTGCGCTCGGAACCGCGCAGAAAACGCACCACATGGGTATTAAGGAAGTTGGGAATCGCGATCTTTGCTTTTGCGATATATGCGGCAATGGTCGCTTGCATGGAATTAGCTTTTTATCCCGTAGCTTCTTCTACTCGCTTACCACGCGCAGTAACTCCTCCACGGTCGTGGTGCCGTTTTTCACCTTTTCGATGCCGTCTTGGAGCATAGTGGTGGTGCCAGTCGCGTTGGCGAGCGAGAGTATCTCGCCGCGCGTTGCTCTACGGACGATTGCGGCGCGTATGGCATCGTCCATCACCAGCACCTCAAAAATGCCGATGCGGCCGATATAGCCGGTATGCCCGCACGTGTTGCAGCCAGCACCCCGGTAGAGGCGCACCGGACCCTTGTCAGACGCAAACAGGGATGAAAGTACCGGGTCGCGCGCAAGCGCTTTTTCCTTTTCGTCCGTTGTGTCCGCGGACGGTTCGTACGACTGGCGACACGCGGTGCAGATCATGCGTACCAGCCGTTGCCCCACGATTATGTGCACGGTGGACGCGATGAGAAACGGCTCTATGCCCATGTCCGCGAAACGGATGAGGGTGGTCGGCGTATCATTGGCGTGCAGAGTGGAAAGCACGAGATGGCCGGTGAGCGCGGAGTTTACGGCAATCCCGGCTGTCTCGCGGTCTCGTATCTCCCCTACCATGATGATATCAGGGTCTTGGCGCACGATGGCGCGCAGGCCCTGGGCAAACGTAAGGTTTGTTTTTTCATTCACCTGTATCTGGCTCACGCCTTCAATATCGTATTCCACGGGGTCCTCAATGGTCGTGATGTGCACATCGCGATTGTTGAGAATCTTCATGACGGCGTAGAGGGTCGTGGTTTTCCCGCTGCCCGTAGGACCGGACACCAGAATCATGCCCTGCGGATGACGAAGCGCGCCCGCCGTGCGTGCGAGATCCGCGTCGGAAAAGCCGATGGTACCCAGCGTAAAGTCGCGCGCTGACGCAGAGAGAAGCCGCATCACCACATTTTCCCCTTTGGTCACCGGCACCACGGACACACGCACGTCCACCGGCTCGCCCTCCACCAGAAAGCGAAATCTGCCGTCCTGTGCCGCCAGATGCTCATCAATGCGCATCTTGGAAATCAACTTGACCCGCAGCAACATCCGCTCATAAAAATCAAGCGGGATGTCCAGCATGTCGTGCATGACGCCGTCAATACGAAAGCGCATGAGCGCTTTGCTTTCGCGCGGTTCCAGATGAATGTCGGACGCGCGGTTGGTAAAGCCGTACGTCAGAATCAGCTCTACCGCTTTGATGGTTGGACTCTCCTCGCCTTCTTTTTCCCGACGCGGTCCCCTCTTGAGATCAGCAATAATGCGTTCCAGCTCTTCGCGGAGACGCTTACG
This sequence comes from uncultured Candidatus Saccharibacteria bacterium, assembly GCA_964361695.1. Classification (GTDB taxonomy): domain Bacteria; phylum Patescibacteriota; class Minisyncoccia; order Sungbacterales; family HO2-52-23; genus WO2-54-10. The sequence goes on from CAYIBQ010000001.1 coordinate 24,470, forward strand.
GTATCCGGCCAGCGCATAGAGAAAGTCCTGCTGCGAGATGAGATATGCAACGATCTTTTTCCCTGTTTTTTTCCCCAGGACGTTGACGATTTCCAAGTCGTTGGGCTCGCGCATGCCGATGTGCAATTGCTCGGCGTCCTCACGAAACGCCACAATGCGCCGGGAACGCGCCATGTGCTCCGGTATCTGCTCAAACGCGTCTTCGTCAATGCCTTCGTGGTGGAGGTCCGCAAAGAGTACGCCCTCGGACTCCGCCAGGAGGCGCGTCAGCTGATCCTCGCGGATCAGCCCCTTTTCCACGATCATGTCCATGGCATCCTTGTGTTGCTTTTCCGCTTCTTCCCATACCGCGTCAAAATCCTCCGCGGAGACGTGCCCCGGGCCGACGAGCAGACGCTTTAGTTTTTCCGAAGGAATACGCATGGAGTCAGCTTTTTAGATTGTAGCCGTGCTAGGTCATGTGTTCCGCAATATGTATTTTCACCTTCTCAATCACCTCCTGCATGGAACTGTCCGCTTTCACGAGATAGTCCACGGCGCCGAGATCTTTGGCTTTTTGGATGTCCGTGCTCTGGCCGAGATTGCTTAAAATAATCACCGGAATGCGTTTGAGATCCTTGTCTATTTTCAATTCCGCGAGCATCTCAAACCCGTCTTTTTCCGGCATGATGAGGTCAAGCAGTATGAGATGAGGCGCGCGCTGTCGCACCTGTTCCATTCCCTCGACTCCGTTTGTCGCGGTCTCTACCTCAAAACCCGATTGTTCAAGCCCGTCTTTATACGCGCGTGAGATAAACCTATCGTCTTCTACGAGGAGGATGAGTGGTTTGGTGTTCATAAAACCTAATACCTATTTGGGGTGTAGGGGTAATGATATAAAAAACTTTGTTTCTTTGTCCGGCTCCGACAGAAACCAGATGTCGCCACCGAGCGCTCCCATGATAAGGCGGGCGAGATACAGGTCAAAGCCGAGCCCTTCGGGGTGCATCTTAAGGGCGTTGGGAGCGCGGAAGAGTCGGTTAAAAACGTTCTTCTGCATGTGCTTCGGTATGCCGACGCCCTGATCCGCGACGCATACCACGACCGCATCCTTTTTTGCATCGGTATGCCACGATACCATGATGGCGCATCGATCGCGCGGGGAATAGATGGTGGCGTTGTGCACCAGGGCCTTGAGCACCTGCCCCGTCAGCAGTTTGTCCACCGAAACGGTGAGCGGAGTTTCTTTTGTTCCTTGCGTCTGTTCCAGCCGCACCGTACAGATGCGCGTCGGCTCGCCTCGGCGCGCCTCCTCCACTATACCTTTTATAAAATCACCAAGCAATGTGGATTCGTACACAAGCTCCACTTCTCCGGCCTGAATGCGGTAGCCGTTGAGCAGATCTCTGACGGCCTCCGTGAGACGGTTTGCCGCCGTATGAATGTTTTGCACATATGCGCGCTGTTTTTCCGTCAGCGCTTCGGCGCGATTGGTCAAGAGCATATCGGAAAAAAGCTTGATCGGCGTTACAATCGTCCGTAGTTGGTGCGTCAGCACCCAAATGAAGTCGTCTTGCATACGCTCAAGCGCTTTTTTTCGTGAACGAGGCATGGGGAAAAATAAATCTTTAACCTTTCACAGGCACTATGGATCTTTCAACGGCTGTACAGATGTTTTTGTATGCGTGTGAGCGTTTCGTTGAGCGAGACAGATCCCTTGAGGATGTAGTCGGCGGCACCCAGCGCTTTGGTCTTTGCGATGACATCCTCCTGATCAACCGCGCTCAATATAATGACGGGGATGGAGGCAGTCGCTGGCGCATGTTTTATCTTTTCCAATACCTCCAGTCCCGATTGTCCGCCGACCATGATATCAAGGATGATGAGATCCGGCATATTTTCATGCGCCTTTTGTATCCCCTCGGCAACGTTGGGCGCTAACAGAAATTCTACGTTACTGCCCATGAGATTGTGCTGCAAAATCCTGATGATGACCTGATCATCATCAATGATGAGGATGGTACGCTTCTCGTGAGAAGAAGTAACCGGGACAGCGGGAGGGCGTTTCTGCATTTCTTCCACCGGTTTCTCTTCGCGAATATCTGGCTTCTCCTTTCCCGTAAGCGGAAAAAAGATATAAAACGTGGTTCCGACATTTTCTTGGGATTCAAAACCAATGCGCCCTCCCGAGCGCTCCATGATTGACTTGACGATGGAAAGCCCCAGCCCCGTGCCCGGCAAGCCCATTCTTTCTACGTTCTGCCCGCGGAAAAAAGCCCGGAACAGGGAAGATTGGTCCTTTTCAGGAATGCCGAGGCCGGTGTCCTTGATCGTTACGATGAGAAACGGCGCGCCGGACGGCTCCTGTTTCGTCACGAAGGGCGCGAAATAGGATTGCAAATCCGCGCTTCCGTTGAGTTTCAGAGCGCCGCGTGCCGCTTCTCCGGCGGGGACACGGAACAGGTCTACTGCCACCTCGCCGTTCGGGCGATTATACGATATCGCATTGGTGATGAGATTATGAAATGCATCTTTAAGACGTTCCCGATCGGCGCGTATGACGCACGGCATCCAAGACATGGTGTTTGGGAACATGCGCAGGACGACATTATGGCTGACCGAGAATTGGACGAATTCCTTGCCTATTTCTTCCAGAAGTTGTTGGACATCCACATCCGCCTCGGTCAAATCAATCCTGCCCTGCTCCAGGCGGGCCATCGTCAGGAGCTCCTTGACCAGCTTTGTTGATGCGAGAACCGTCTGCAAAAGTTCTTCAAAGATCTCGCGATGCTCGGGATCCAGCTTTTCTTTGCGCATCAGCAAGCCCTCAAGCGTGAGACGCAGAGATGCGAGCGGCTGGCGCATCTGGTGCGTGGCAAAGGAAAAGAATGCGTACTGCTGGTGCTTTAGCTCCGTGTCTCGGGACGTATCCCTGATGACCAGGATGATGCCTGCGTACGCGCCGTCTTCATGGTACAACGGCGTCGCGGACGCCGCAATGGGTATCTCGCTGCCGTTTGCGTGCCGCACGCTGCATCCATCCGGAAACGCCACGGCGCGCCAGCCATCCATGGCTTCGCGCAGTACCGTCGTCGCATCTAGGGTGGCGCACGTAAAAACGAACGCGGATGTCGCGGGTAGTCCGCTAAAATCGGCAGGCACCCGGCCAGTGAGCAATTCAATGGCGGGATTGGCCATCATAATGCCCCCCTCGGCATTGATAAAAACGACGGCATCGCGAATACTTGCAAAAACAGCGGAAATACCGGTAAGCCGTTTCCAAAAAGTATCTTGGCGCTTTATTGTTGCTTTTGATTTCGTTTGAGCCGTACCCATAGGAAGTGCCTGCGCCTATCTCATTATTATAGAGTGCATGGCAGAGAAAACAAGCGGGTGTGGATAAAATCAGGGTTTAGGATTTAGGGATTAGGTGATAGAATAGATGTCAGGTTGCAGGTGTTAGGGTTTAGTTTAAGAAGATGCTCTTTCTAAGACCTGAAACCTAACGCCTGAAATCTCCAACCTATAACCTAAAACCTGATCCCTGCGACCTAAATCCTACAATCTAAAACCGATTCTCGCCTCGTTGCTCATTCTCGTGGTGATGTTTTTCGGTTTTCCTCAGTTTTGGCTCGCGACGCCGCCCGAGGCCCAAGCCGCCGCAGAAGATGCATGGTATGTGGCCGCGAGCGGCACCTATAAATACCGCAAAAAACTGACGCTGGAAGCCGATCTCGTCAGCGGCAGTACGGACTTGACCAATTTTCCCGTGCTTGTTGCGTTCACGGACACGGATCTGAAGACCACCGGCAACGGGGGGGATGTTACGGATGCAAACGGCTACGACATCGTGTTTACGACCGCCGTTGCCACACCAGCGCTCCTTGACCATGAAATAGAAAAGTTTACGGCGTCCACCGGTGAAATCGCGATGTGGGTGGAAATCCCGACGCTCGGCGGCGCCACGGACACGGATATTTACATGTATTACGGCAACAGCTCCGTTTCCTCGTCCCAGGAAAACATCACGGGCGTGTGGGATTCAAGTTATGTAGGCGTATGGCATATGAAGGAGACCTCCGGAGCACACCAGGATTCTACGAGCAATAACAATGATTCCACCACGATTGCCGTCACTACGCAGGGCTCCGCCACGGGGCAAGTGGATGGCGCCGACGATTTTGAATTAAGCAGCGGCAATGAGGTAGACATTGGCGACAGCAATAGTTTGGACATCACCTCGGCCTGGACACTTTCGGCATGGATAAACCAGGAGTCACAAAGCACGTATGACACCCTACTCGTGAAATCAACAGGAGCCGATGTTTATAATTACTTTGTGGCCATCAACAACGATGAGATCGACGCAGGATTCACCGTAAACACGGCATACCGGGAATGTCAGAGTACGGCGGCAAATCTTGCCGTTGGGACGTGGTACCACGTTACCGCGACATTCGACAATTCCGGGAACGCCATGGCAATCTACAAAAACGGCGCATCACAATCAGTTGCGAGTCTTTCAGGGAGCGGGTGCACGACGACAAGCGATCCTGCAACCAATACAGGGGTTTTGGTTATGGGCGAAGACGCGGCTGATACCCAAAGCTTTGACGGCCTCATTGATGAGGTGCGGATTTCTTCCAGCGTCCGCTCTGCGGATTGGATCAAAACCGAGTACGACAACATGGCAAATCAAGGCACCGGCGCCGGAAAATTCATAAAGACATTGGGCTCGGAGCAGGCATGGGTCAATTCAACCGGTTCCTCGGATACTTCGTGGGTAAAAGGCGGAGCTACCGGAAGCAATATTGCGCTTACGGTGAATAACTCCACCAATTCCGCGACCACGATCCAATGGATCAAAATCACCCGGCCGTCTTCAAATTATACCATGACAGCCGGGTCAGCGACCGGCTGGAGCGCCGCCGTTACCTCTGCGGATGTTACGTTTACCGGTAGCACCATTGCCGCAAACGCCTCAACCGCGTTTACCGTAACCGCGACCATCGGGAGTTCCGATGAAGCCCAGACCGCATGGACCATTGACGTAGATGACGCGACTGACGGCGCGTCATCTACGAGCACGGTCGCTTCATCGGCAAACGCGCTTAAGACGGGTATTGACGCAACCGCGCCAACGGTTACGATGTCCGGCGTTACGGTAAACAGCGACACCCAGATAACCGCAACCGCAAACACCGCAACCGACGCGAGCTCTGGACTGCACTCTTCGGCTCCATACTGGTTTGACGAAACCAGCGGCGGCTCGGGCGCTACGGATTCCACGGCTTGGCAGTCAGCGGTTACGTTTGCCGATACCGGCCTCTCGGCAGGCACCCAATACTGCTACCGCGTCAAGGCGCGCGATGCCGTGAGCAACGAGTCATCCTACACGAGCACCTCATGCGGCACCACCACCGGATCTGCCTCCACGGAGGGAGGATCATCGGGAGTGCCGGGGATCGTATCCGGAGGAGGCGTTGCCGTACAGCTTCCTCCCTTAGAGATCTCGGATGTCGTTGTAGATGCCAGCGTTGATGTCGCCATGATTACGTTTATCACGAGCCGTCCCGCCTCGTCATATGTGGAATATGGTCTTACGAATACCTATGGATCCAGCACTCCCAAAAACAATGATTCATTTCAAAAACATACTCTCACCGTATCCGCATTGCTTCCCCGGACAGCCTATCATTTTCGCGTCACCACAGAGGACTCGCAGGGAAAGGTTGTCGCTTCAAGGGATACCACATTCCTTACGCTCAAAGCGCCCAAACCGGGAATGACGCTCCAGCAGGTGAAAGACGAACAGGCCAAGGAAATCGCGGAGGAGGCCGAGAAAAAAGTGGAAGAAGAAAAGGCAGAAGAAACGAAGAAACAACAAAGGGAATCTCCGCCTCCCAAGATTACGGGTGTTTCCATCATCGCCGTACGTCCCACCTCGGCAAAAATCGCTTGGAAAACAGATATTCCCGCCACCTCGCAGGTCTTTTTCGGCGAGCGGCCAAAAGATCTCAACCAGATCACGATTGAATATGCAACACTCGTTACCGAGCACAGCGTCACTATTTCCGACCTCACATCCAAGACCGCGTATTACTTCACGGCGGTGTCGCGAAGCGAAAGCGGTGTAGAGGCGACTTCGCCCGAATCGTCGTTTACCACCGAGTCGCTGGAGATTCAAACCGTCGTTGACATCGCAAAACCAGTACCCCTGCCGCCGGGGTCGCCAGGCACACAGAGTCCGAAGACCGCGGCTGGCGAGACCGTAACCGTCATACCCATTCTTTCCACGCCGGGTGATGTAGCACCTCCTGAAGTTGTGCTCCTCTCATTTGCGAAAAACCCGACGCAGGAGACGTCCCCGCTCATTCGTGGACGCGCGCGAGACGCGCGGGGAGTCATCGCTAGCATCGCGTACTCTACCGATAACGGGGCTACCTGGCATCCGATAGACGACACCCAGGGCATTGGTTCATCGGCGGCTCAATTTTCTGCGCGCATACCGCACTTGCAAGAGGGCGAGTACAGTATTGTCTTCCGAGCCCGTGACAACTCCGGCAATACGGGAAAGTCGGATGCGCGGTCGCTGGTTATAGATATCAAGCCGCCCAGGACGGGTGCGAACGCCTTTACGCTCGGCACGCAAGTTATTACCCCGTCGGCACACGGCGTTCTTACGACGCTCGCGGGCATTACCCAACGCATCATGCTCTCCGCCGTAGGAGGCGCTACCGCCGTGCAGGTGACGACGGACGGCGCTTCGTTCCCGCTCACGTATTCCAAGACCGACAATCTTTGGTTCGGCGATATCACGTTGAAACGCCCCGGCACATACCATCTCTCGGTAACGGCGGTAGACGGCGCCGGCAGAATGTCACAACGTGAAATTAACACGGTGAAAGTGGCTTCCCCCGGTACGATAACGGACAGTGAAAACGGAACGCCGATCGCTGGTGTGCGTGTTTCGCTCTATAACTTTTCTCCTGAATTGAACGATTTTGTCTTATGGCCGGGAGATATCTTTAATCAGGCAAACCCCGCGATCACCGGAGAAGACGGTGCATATCGCTTCCTTGTGCCAGTCGGGCGCTATTATATCAAAGCGGAAAAAGAGGGCTACAAACCGTTGTACACCCAAATACGTGATTTCCCCAACCACTCCGCGTTGAGCTTTACCATACCGATGCGCCGGAGAGCTACGGTATCACTCCCGCTGGGACCGCAGGGACACATCACGCTACCGGGACTCCCTGATTTTCTGGGACACACACGCGTATCCGCATCACCGGACACTGCGTCCGACAGTAGCGTCGGAGCATCCGCGTCTTTGATAGACGCTTTGGCTCCTCCTTTTTCTCTTTCCGACTCCACAAACCAGCCGGTTGACATCCGATATTTGCGTGGCAAAAAAACCGTATTGACCGCATGGGCAACGTGGTCGCCCCTCGCACAAATACAAGTGCCCGTTTTAGACGCTCTGGTGAGGGAGGACTCGGACAACGTCAATGTACTCCTGCTCTCATCACAGGAGTCAAGGGGTGTGGTAGAGACGTATCTGCGTCGCGGTAACTATGACCTGCGGAGCGTCATAGATCAAAATGGAGATCTCTTGGATCTCTACGGCATCACAACGCTGCCACAGCACTTTTTCCTGGATCGCAGGGGTATTGTCCGGGGCATGCATACGGGATTTATGCAAAAAGAACAGTTGCAAAAGGCGCTCCGTGATATTCCATAGGCCTTTGAGGTTGTAGCTTCTTTTGTTTTCAGGTATCATAGAGCCATATATACCGGAACCTGATAAGCCAAAAACACACAACGTGACGTTATGTGGGAACAGTTTTGGATCAGAAACGCGCACTACATCCTTGAAACATTTTTCTCGTTTTCCCTGCTGATGGCCGGGTGGATTTATATTGATGGATGGATACTAGAGCGCAAAGCAAAGACGCTGATTCGCGCCGCGGGGTTTCTTACTATGGCCGTGTGGGCAATGCTTGACGCCGCACCGCTTCCGATCATCCGGGACGCGCTCATTGACGTTATTGGTCTTGCCGGTTTTGTCCTGTTACTGATAAGTTTGCTCATTGACCCGGTACCGGTGCGGCCTGGTGCGCGGCCGCCGCGTATCTTTGGCCGGCAATGGATAACTGCCCTATGGGCAGTACTCGGCATTGGCTTGGTGTTGTTGGTCCTTCCTTATATACCCATCGTGCGTTTGTTCCCATCTTTCTCCGCTCTCACGCCTTGGGCAGTACCTGCGCGAATACTCCTGGAGCCACGCATGTGGATGCTTGTTGTGGCAGGATTTATCACTTTCTTTTTCCATCTTCACTATGAGCAAGGTATCCAGCGTGAGTGGAAATCTATTTATTATTCCCTTCTTTTTATTGCCATTTCGCTCGTCTTTGCGGTGGCAACTTTGTGGCAGAGCTCTTCACATGTACTCCTCGCACGCATGTTGGCGCCCTATCATCTTATCTGGATCATTGAGCACGCCGTCAAACTAATCGGCGCACTGTTTTTGGGATCGTGGGCGTGGGGATTTATCAGATTCCGCGTATTTCCCCAGATTTTTTCCAGCTTTGTGGCGCTTGCCTTTATGACATTCATGCTTTCGACGATCACCTATACTGGCTTCATGCTGACGCGCGTTAATGCGAGTACCGCTGATGATCTTCAGACCAACGTACGGACGCTGGAGTTTGCGTTGGGAAAAGTCAAAGAATCCGCCGTCCTCGCGGCGCGCATTACTGCGGCCAATCCGCAGATTCGCGAGGCGATACGCCTGGGGGATCGTAACGCTTTGTTCCAGAATCTTAACACCTTGATGTTTGAAAACAAGACTGATTTCATGATGGCGGTGAACACGGGCGGCGAGGTGGTTATTCGCGCGGAAGATCGCGATCGTTTTGGCGACTCACTCGCGGACGATCCGGTAGTATGGCGGGCGCTGGACGGCAAGGCCGTCGTCACCACCACCGCACGCAAGGACATCGCAGCGCCTACGGTTTCTATCCGCGCCGCAAGCCCTATTGTGGATGCTTCCAAATCGGGCGAGCCGGAAGTCATCGGAGCGATAGTCACCGGCTATCTGCTGGATCTTGCCTTTGTAGACGGCATCAAAGACCTGACGAATCTTGACATTACGATCTATGCGAGCGATACAAGCGCCGCAACTACATTTGTCATATCCGACACTGGCATGCGCCTCCTGGGAGCGCGCGAGACAAACCGCTCGATCACCGACACAGTCTTGAAAAAAGGCGGCTCCTATCTCGGCTCATCATCAGTACTCAATCAGCCCTTCCTGGCCGCTTATATCCCGCTCAAAGACGTGGAGAGCACGACGATTGGTATGCTTTTCACCGGACGCTCCCAAGCCACAATCCTGGCGCTTGCCGCTGACACCATGCGCCTTTCTTTCTCCATATCCATACTTCTCATGCTCCTGTCCGTTGTCCCACTCTGGCTGCTTTCCAAATTCATCACGTACAATCAGAACGTCTGACCGATCCTCCACAGCGCGGGCACGATACAATCCCCCGGCGTACGCCGGGGGATTGTATTATTCGGTATTACCAGATCATTTCGTTGGGAGATGCGCCGTCTTCAGCCGCTTCCTTTTTCTTCTCCGGCTTTGCCACGGCTTTGGGCTCGGACGGTACCTGCTCCTGCTTCGGCTTCGGCTTTTCCTCGGGCTTCTTATCCTGCTTCTGTTCCGGCTCTTTTGGACGGGGAACTTCAGCGACAACTGGTTTTTTTATCTCCTCCGCCGACCCGTCTTCATCCTCCGACTCTTCGTCGGCCGCCTCGCGTACGGTCGGGTGCACCGACCGCGATGTTTTTGCTTTGACGGACTGTTTAGCCTTCTTCGCCTTGACGCCATCCACCGGCGCTTCTTTTTCTTCTCCGGCATCCTCGGCATTATCCGCTTCTTTTTTCGATTCCTGGGCTTTGGCGCTTCCCTCGGCCGCCGCCTGTTGCTCCGTGTTCTCCAGAACGCGCGCGGCGCCTCCGAGGGATTCAGCCGCCGTCTTGGGAATCTCCCGTGAATGGGTATAGCCCGCCAGGACCTCCTTTACTTTGGCGATGACCTCGTCCGGGCGATACGCGGACTTTACAAGATATGCCACAGCCCCCAGTTCCAGGCCGCGTTCAATATCATCTTGCGTGCCACCGAGATTCGTGAGAATTACTACCGGTGTTTTTGCAGTCGTCGGATCAGATTTCAAACGCTCCAATACTTGCAGGCCGTTGAGCTTGGGCATCATAATGTCCAGCAACACAAGATCCGGGCGAAACGAGCGCACCTTTACGAGTCCGTCCTCGCCGTCCACCGCAACCAACGCCTCATACCCGTCGTTCACGAGCTTGCGCTGGTACATGCGTACCATCAACGGATCATCTTCTATGAGAAGCACTTTTGCCATAGTTGCATACAAAATACTATAGTGCGCCATCAAGCACAAGCGGCTTGTTGTACACAGGGAAGCCCGTGGTCTAATCTATGGAGCCGCCCGATGGTCTACTTCTTCCGGCGTCGGCTTCCGCCTCCAAAAATCGCTCGTGAAAGCGCCGTAGCGCCGCGGCGCGGGGGCTTCCCGCGCGCGGCAGACGGAAAAAAAACGTGGCGCCCTTGCCCAGTCCCGGCGATTCCATCCACACCTCACCCCCCAACTTTTCTATCAATTGATGCACCAAATTCAGGCCGAGACCGGTACCCCGATGCACATCCAGAAGACCCATATCTATCTGCGGAAAGCGTTTAAAAAGCTTTGGTTGGTCTTCGCCACGCACGCCCATACCCATATCCTGCACCGAGACCTTTACGGTGTCTTGCTCATCCCAGGCCGTGAGCGTGATATGCCCTCCGGCTGGCGTGAACTTTAGCGCATTGCTAAGGAAATTGTCTATAATCTGGAAAATACGGTTTCTATCGGAAAAAACGAGTGAGGATGTCTCCGGGTAGTGAAGGGAAAAAATAAGACCCTTTCGCCTGAGAACCGGCTCAAATTCTTTTTGTATGGTTTGAAGGATTTCCTTGATATCTATCTCCTCAAGCACGAACCGCATACGCCCGCTCTCAATCCGAGAGATGTCAAGCATGTCATTGACCAATCTGGTAAGGCGATCCGCTCCCATCAGTGCGTCCGCAAGATATTCGCTCGTGCGCACAGGCAACACCCCGGTCTCTCCCTTTAGCACCATGTCTATATTGCCTCTGATAACGTCCAGGGGCGTGCGTAACTCATGATTGGTGATCCTGATGAAGTCATCTTTGGAGCGAGAAGCATCGCGCGACGCCTGAATTTCTTCGCGCAGGTCCTTTACCCTCGCCGCTACGTCCAGCTCCACGCGGGTCTTTGCGTCCTGAAGGTCGGCCGCGCACGCGATAAGGCGTCTTTTCAGTCCGGCAACCGTGTCTTTTCCATGTCCGATGCGGACTGACGATTCTTGGCGGGTATTTCGCGTCTGCGTTCCCGCGCTTCCTTTCTTTCGGGCTATTTTCATGAAGCAGGTGTAAACCGCTATCTCCCTGACGTACCTGCGCTTGGGGTGAGCGTTATAGGCTTGTCGCCGGCATACGATGCCACCACCTCACACACCTTTGCCGCAACCTCTCTGGGCGTATACTGGACCTTCACCATATACAAAACGGCTCCTTCCTCAAGTGCTTTCTCCACATCTTCAGTGTCCGCCAGATTAGTGAGCATGATGATGGGCGTACGCTTAAACGCCTCGTGTCCTTTCATGAAGCGCAAAACATCAAGACCGTTTTTCTTGGGCATCATAATGTCCAGCAATACCGCAGCTGGCATGACGCCTTCTTCTCTCATTTTTTCCAGTTTTTCTATCGCCTGCTCCCCGTCAAACGCAAGCTCCACAGAAAAACCCGCGGCCTTGAGCGCCTCCATGTGGAGGCCTGCAATGAGCGCGTCATCATCCGCCAGAAGAATTTTCTTCCCGTTATCAGGCATACCAATACCGATCCTTTATAGTGTCGATCATAGAAGTATTCCCCCCTCACGTCAACGGAATAGTGTGGATAACTGTTTCTCCCCTGCCACCCCTTTCTCTGCTCCCGCTTGTAAAGCGTAGCGCGGTTTTTTCGGCATTCTCATTTGAAAATCTTCGTCCCGACCCGGCGAGGCGGGACGAAGATTTTCAAACAGGCGGGGCGAAAACAACTGCGCCGAAACGCGTGGGCGGAGAGGGGGAGGGGGAGGATTAATACCCTTCCAATTTCTTTGCTGTTCTGTGGTTACGAATCCTTTCCAACGCCTTTGCCTCAATCTGGCGGATGCGCTCGCGCGTGACGCCGAATTCGCGCCCCACTTCTTCAAGCGTATGCGTAATGCCGTCTTCCAGTCCAAACCGCAAGGAGAGGATTTTTTGCTCTCTGGGCGTCAGTTCTCGTATCACGCTCATCAACTGGTCGCGCAGGAGCCGGCGCGCCGCGTGTTGTGCCGGAGAAATGGTCTTCTCATCCACGATAAATTCACCCAGCACCGAGTCCTCGTCATCCTCGCCAACCGGCGCTTCCAGAGACACCGTGTCCTGGGCGATTTTTTCTATGTGCCGTATTTTTTCCACCTCCATGCCCATCTCCGCCGCGATTTCCTCGGACAACGGCTCGCGCCCCAGATCCTGCAGGAGCCGCCGCTTCATCTGCTGATACTTTGAAATCGTCTCCACCATGTGTACGGGGATGCGGATGGTGCGGGCCTGGTCTGCCAACGCGCGCGTGATGGCTTGCCGTATCCACCACGTGGCATAGGTTGAAAATTTGTACCCGCGGCGGTAATCAAATTTTTCCACGGCCTTGAACAACCCCACATTTCCTTCCTGCACGAGATCCAACAGCGTGAGATGCGGCGACCTGCCCACATACCGCTTGGCAATAGATACCACCAGCCGCAGGTTTGCCTGCGTCAGTTTCTTGCGCGCTTCCTCGTCGCCTTTTTCAATTTTGCGCGCGAGATCCTTTTCCTCGTCCGCGGAGATCAGGGGTATTTTTCCTATTTCGCGCAAATACATCTGCACCGAGTCCTGTGCTAACTGGTCAAAGTCCATGGACTCCTCGCGGCTCCGTTTTTTGGACGTGGTTTTTTCTTTTTCTCCATCGCCGATGAATTCCTTGGATTCCAGCACCTCAATGTGCTCCTTTTCAAACCGCTCGTACAAGTCCTCCAGAAGCAGTACATCGTCCTCAATCATCGGGAAATAATAGAGAATCTCCGCATACGTCACAAATCCCCTGTCTCTCCCGCGCGACAACAGCGCTGTGATTTTCTGCTCGGCTTCCTTCGCCGCACTCATGGGCGCGCGCCGCACGACCTGTTTTTTGCCGACAGCGCCATGAGCCGCCGGACGCTTGTGCCGCGCCACGGCTTTTTTCATCGGTTTTTTTGTCGCCAGTTTTTTCTTTTGTTTTTGCCTAGTTTTTGCCATAGGTATGGTGAGTATAAACATACTACGAGAGCATGCGCAGACGCTCAACCGCCGCCCGATATTCTTCCTGCAGTTCTCGCGGAACGTCAGCGCCGCTTTCCGCGATGGTCTGCCCCAGCGCCGCAAGCCGCTCTCGCACGCACATCATTTCCAACTCGCGGCGCGCGACAACGAATTCTTTCTCAATGTCCGGCATAACCTCTCGCAACATTTCGCCTTTGAACCGCACGCTTTCCAACTGCTCTGCCAACTCCGACGCCTCCGCAATCTCGCTGTCCGCTGTCAGCGCCCGGAATATCCGGCCAGAAAGCTCGCTTGAAAACACTATCCTCTGCTCCCCCAATTTCTGATGTCTTGCTTCCACAGGCAGTAGCGCCAAAACAGCAAGAAACCGTTCTTCCAGCAGATCACGCCGCGTCGGCGTGGCCCCTTTTTCCTCTGCAGGTGTTTTCGCGGGGTCCGCAGGCATACCCTGCTTGCGCAACTCTTTCCATGTCGCCTCTTCCGCAACCCCTAGCCGCTCGGACAATTCTGCAACCCAGTGGGCTTTTTCTATCTCGTCAGACAGTTCGGCCACGAACGGGAGCAATGCCTGCGAAATCCTTTTCTTTCCCTCAACCGTATCGCGATTTTCCGCGCGAAATACTTTGTCAAAATAAAATGCGACCACGGGCTTGGCATCCTCCACAGCACTCACCCACAGCGCGGGATCTTCGCGCACCGTATCCGCCGGATCTTTGCCCGAGGGAATCACGGTAATCCTCCTGCCAAAATCAAACTGCGCCGCGAGCGTGAGCGACCGGCGCGTAGCCGAATCACCCGCCGCATCGGCATCAAATGAACAAATCATGGTATCGCAGAGGCGCCGTAGTATGGACAGCTGGGGAGTGGTGAGCGCCGTCCCCGACACCGCAATGGTCTGTGCCACTCCGGCCTGATGCGACATCACGCAGTCCATATATCCTTCGGTCACCACCACTTGGTTTTTTGCACGGATTGACTGCTTGGCCTTATCAAATCCGTACAGCGCGCGGGACTTGTCATATATTAGGGTCTGGGGCGTATTGATGTATTTTGCTTCCGCACGGTCGGGGTCTTTTTCTCTGGCTCCGGCCAGCGCCAAAATCCTGCCGCCAAATCCGATCACGCGCCCGTTGGCATCGGCAATCGGAAACATGATGCGTGAGCGGAACCGGTCATGCAGGCGGCCACTGCCGTCTGCCGATCGCAGGGCTAGTCCTGCTTTTTCCACATCCTCGCCGCTGAATCCTTTTGCGGACAACCCCCGCAAAAGCCAGTCCCATGCATCCGGCGCCCATCCTATTCTAAACCCGCGCACGGTCGCTTCGGTCATGCCCCGCGAACGGACATATTCTTTTGCCGCATCAGTCGTAAGCAGATTGCGTTCAAACAGTTCTGCGGCCTGGTCGCATACATCATACAAGCGGTTGCGCTCGGACCGGATGCGGGGATCTTCGCGCTTGAGTTCCACTCCGGCGCGGGCCGCCAACAGGCGCAAGGCCTCGGGAAAATCCAGTCCCTCAATCTTCATTACAAATTTAAAAATGTCGCCCCCCTCGCCGCATCCGCCAAAGCAGTGCCAGATCTGGCGCGTGGGAGACACAAAGAATGAAGGGGTTTTTTCGCTATGAAAAGGACAGTTCGCCTTGAAGTTCATCCCCGCCTTGGTGAGACGCGTGTAGGACTGGATAAATTCCACGATATCCAGACGCGCTTTGATGTCCTCCACTGGGGATGCCATAGACGCAATTATAACCACATTTCAGGGCAAAAAGGAAGCCAGAGGGAACCGCGACAGGGTATTGATAAATAACAAAAAAATTTGCAGGCATGTGTGGTATGTGCGATACTTTGTGCATGCGGAAGAAAGGACGGATAGAAAACGGCGCCATGCGCGCCACCAAATGGATCGGCACCACCGAGTCCCTCATTGCGCACTCCATTATTTTTGCGGCGTCTTTTACATTTATGTTCGCGGGGGTGTCTGCGGACACCGTTCTCCTCGTCCTCACCACCATCGTCTCGCTGGAAGCCATTTATCTTTCCATCTTCATCCAGATGACCGTCAACCGGAACACCGAATCCCTGGAAGAAGTGGAAGAGGATATTGATGAAATCCAGGAAGACGTGAAAGAGCTGGAAAGCGGCGTGGACGAGATCTCGGAAGACGTGGAAGAAATCTCCAGCGACATTGATAAGATTCAGGAAAAAGATGCCGAAGAAGACGCGGAAGAGACGGACACCCGCAAAGCCATGGCAAAAATTGAACATACCATGACCCGCCTTCTGGAAGACATCGCGGCTCTCAAACAGACCCAAAAATAAAAACACCGCCCCCGTATACAAAGAGATAGTATACACGAACAAACGATCGTTTGTTCGTGTATACTACGAGGGTTTCTTTTTGGCGTCGTCCGCGATGTGCCACACCGCGAGCGAGCCATAGCTCCGATACGGCGCCCAGGCGCCGGTGATGCGGGCGACGGCATACGGCTTCGCGGTTTTGCGCTTGCCGTAGATCATAGCAAGCCCCTTGTGCAGTCCCAGGTCGCCAAAGGAAAAGATGTCTTCGCGTCCCAGCGTAAACATGAGGAACATCTCCGCAGTCCACCTGCCGATGCCTTTTATCTTTGTCAGCTCCGCAATCGCTTGCTCGTCATCCATCGCCGGAAGCGCAGGCAGATGTATCGCACCCGCCGCGACTTTGTCTGCAAGATCCCGCACATACCGCGCCTTTGCCCACGACATGCCTATGGCGCGAAGTTCTCCCTCCGGGTGTTTCAGCACCTGCTGGGGTGTCGCATGCCCGTCAGGAAACAGGGCGTAAAATCTGGCTACGATTGCAGACGCGGCCTTGCTCCCCAACTGCTGGGATATGATCTCCCTGCACAATTTTGAAAAATAGCGATCCGTCTCTCCTTCTTTTTTCAGCAGTTCAAGCGGCATCGCAGACAGCACGGAAAAAAGGAGCGGATCCCACTCCTCAAAATGCCGGTGTATCGCATCAAGCGCTTTTGTTTTTTTCATCCTTGGCCTCTACGATACGCAGGCGGTCAATCCCGTGATTGGCAAATTCATCCTCATACCGGTCCATGCTTTCGTGATGCCGATGCATGTACTCGTCCTCGGACATGGTCGCAGATGCTTCCTCGGTGTGTATACCATGAAAGTCGCGCTCTCCCAACCGATCCGCGAGCTCCTCCCAAAATACCGCGTCATCGTGCGCGTCCAAGATCGCACGCACATCCGTCCCTTCTTCAAACAGGCGCGTGGGGTGATACGCGTCGTCTGATCCCGGCTCGCGGCTGGCGTATTTTTCCAGCCCGAATCGCCCGGCCTGCGAAAACACGACGTGCAAAATGTCCTCATATTCCTCGGCCATGGGATCCATCGGCCCGCCATCGCGAAAACCATTGGCCACCCAATTACCCAAATACACCGCTTTGAGCAAGGCCAGGTAGTGCTTGCGCGTAAATTCCGCCTTCTGCTTGGAGGTGTCCTTTCCCATCATTTCTGCATCATACATCGCTCACTGCACTGCAGGCAACGGTACTGTGTCGGGCAATGGAAGATGGGGTTCTGCATTGCCTGCACTGCAAAGATTCACGAATGTTTAATCTTTTTCCTGATGTCGCGATAATCGGGTATCGTCTGTGCCACCAGAGCCCAGAACGCGCGCGAATGATTCATTTCCTTCAGATGGCAGAGCTCATGCACAATAATATAGTCCACATATCGCGGAGGCAGGAGGGCGATGCGATAGCTAAAACTCAAATTCCCCTTTTTTGAACAGCTCCCCCATCGGGTTTTCTGATTCCTGATGGTGATGGAACGAAACGCAAAGCCGTATGTGGCATTGAAAAATGCGAGACGCTCGCGGGCAAGCGCCAGCGCCGCATCTTTGTACCGGTGATAGTCGCGCTTGTTTGCAGATCGGAGCAGTGGTTTGGGAAGCCGTCGGAAATACGCGACCTTGTCCGCAATCCACTGCGCCCGCGCTTGGGCAAACCTCTCGGCGTATTCCCGAGACACGCCGCGAGGCACGGTCAGCACCACCCTGCCGTCCCTCTGCACCGTCAACCGCACCGTCCGCGCCCGCCTGCTCACCACCACAGAGTAGGGTGTTGCATAGTTCTGAAATTCAGGAGACGTTCTCATCCCTGCCTTCTGTGATCCGCGTGACTGTCCGCGCTATAGCTTCATTCCAGTCATGCCCCGCATCAGCGTTCAGTACGCGCATTCCCGCACTACGCAAGAAAACATCCGATTCCGCATCGCAGAAGTAACTATCGCGCGTACCACGAATAATCGTGATCTTCTCTTTTGGGATATTGTGTATCGCCTCCCATACGTCTACGCGGATAAGACGACCTATGACTCGCGCTACACGCGGCCAATGCCTGAACGCAACCCGTTTTTGTTTCTGGATACCCTCTCCGATAAAAAATCGTATCCACCTCCACAACAGCCGAAACACATTCCTTTGTGGCAGTAACGGATTGATTAAAATAAATTTTGCGTCCGGCCGATTACCGCAATGCGCAAGCATAAAAGATATGCCTAAACTATGTCCGACATACCATTCCGCCACGGGGATTTGCGCAGTATCCTCACCCGCAAGCCATATCTCTACGCCGTCATAGGAGCCGTAATTTCTGACATATTGCCCCGCACCGGGAAATATCAGTACTTTTTTCATGTTACTTTGTATCCGTCTTTGCGTTTAGTGATCATAATTTGGGCGGATTGAAAAAATATTTCTTGCCTTTCAATGCTGGGGGCAGGAAGTCCTGCTCGGCATACATGTCATACCCCTTGCCGTAGTTTAGGTCTTTCATCATCTGTGTCGGCGCGTTGCGGATATGCAAAGGTATCGGCAAGTTGCCGTGTTCTTTTGCATCCTGCATGGCCGCTTTGTACGCGTCATACGATGCGCGGTTTTTTGGCGCTTTGGAGAGATACACCACGCCGTGCGCCAGATTGATCCCCGCTTCCGGATACCCGATGATTTCCACCGCGCGAAATACCGCATTGGCGACGACGAGCGCAGTAGCGTGCGCCATGCCTACATCTTCGCTTGCAAAGATCACCATGCGCCGCGCAATAAACTTGGGATCCTCGCCCGCCTCTATCATCCGCGCAAGATAATACAGCGCCGCGTCGGGCTGGCTCGCGCGCATGCTTTTGATAAACGCGCTGATCGTATTATAGTGCTCGTCCCCTTTCTTGTCATAGCGCAAGTACTTGGCCTGCAAAGTGCTTTTCAGATATTCCAGCGTAATACTGCCATACAATTCATGCGTATGTTCCAGCATCGCAATCGCCTGCCGCGCGTCTCCCGACACCATGGCAATGAGCCAATCCCCTGCGTCATCCGGTATATCGTATCCCGTGCGGCTGATGATGGTTTTTATCTCTTCATCATTCAATTCGTTCAGGACAAACACCCTGCACCGCGAGAGGAGTGCGGCAATCACTTCAAAACTCGGATTTTCCGTGGTAGCGCCGATGAGCGTCAGTTTCCCCGACTCCACATAGGGCAAAAGAAAGTCCTGCTGTGCTTTATTGAAGCGGTGTATTTCATCCAGAAATAAAACCTTGGGCCCCAGCAGTCCTGTCGGCGAATCCACGATTTTACGTATATCATCTTTGCCCGCCGAAACTGCGGACAGCTCATAGTAGTCAGCTTTCAGCGCGTGGGCGTAGATCTTGGCAAGCGTGGTCTTGCCCACCCCCGGCGGCCCCCAGAGGATAAAGGAGAAAAGATGCTTTTTGGCGATGGCCTCGGCAATCGGCTTGCCTCGCCCTGCCAAATGTTGCTGTCCCACAAACCCCTCCAACGTCTCCGGCCTTATTTTTGACGCAAGCGGTTCCATAGTTCCACTATACGCCCCGAGACAATTCTGCCAATGATATGTATTTCAAATGAGAGATATTCTAAAAAATTTGTCCGATGATTTGCGGAAGTTTGTCAAAGTCAGCCAAATCAAGTGAGTATCTGACTTCCACGATGGGATCAGGATTTTTATAACGAGCCGCCGGATTTTTTATCCAGATGGTATGTATACCAAGCGATGCTGGTATGACTATATCCTCTCGATAGTTATCGCCGACCATTAGACAACTTTCGGGACTCTTCTGAACAAGCCGCAAACATTCCCGATAAAATTCCGGCGACTCTTTTCTGAAAACAACGTCGGACGAATACACGAAATGTGAAAAGTATTTCTCGATTTCAAGTTCTCGCAATTCAAATTGCGTAAAGCAACTTTGCGTATAGCTCGCAATTGCGAGCGTATATTCGTTTGCCAATAGAGCGAGGGTAGAGGCGATTTTTGGGTACAGATGAACGTAGCCGCGCTCGATTTTACGATATTCATAAATGAGCCATAAAATCTCGTCCTCTTTGAGGGGATACTGCACATCTTTCTCCAAGACATCGGCAACAAGCGTACGGAGATTGTGATGCTGTATCAACTTATTATGACTGGAATAAAAATCGGCTTTTCGCTTTTCAACCAATGCAACAAATTCGTCAGCGCCGATTTTTATTCCATGATTTTGACCAAGAAGACGTACAAACTCCTCCCAGCCACGCCCTTCATCCTCATCTGATTTGGGGAGTTGCACATCAAGAAGAGTCTGATAGCAATCAAAGAAAATGACTTTATCTTTGTCCATAGGATAAAAGCTCCCTTAAGATCACCGCAGCTCATACTCCCAGCCGGGTTGCCAGGATTTAGTTTTTCGCATTATACCCTTATCTCCAGCAAAAAGCGTATCATATCGCCATCTGATATGCCCTCGCTCTTCCGCACGTCGGCTTTGAGCGGCAGGAGATACCCTCCCCTCTTGGTATCAAAAAAGATGGATGTTTTCCAGCGCGTTTGCCCGATCGTAACATTGACCGGAAGCGACCGCCATCCCCCTTCCATCGCGCCAAACCGCCGCCGTATTTCAGCCGACTGCGAGTGGGGAATTGTGACCAGATGCCACGGATTGACCCCCTGCCACAGCCACACTTTTGCACGAATATGAAAGAGATTTTTTATCACAACGGAGGCGGGAGGGATTCGAACCCTCGAGACCGGTGAAGGTCTACGCGCTTTCCAAGCGCGCGTACTAGGCCACTATACGACCTCTCCCAAAATAAGAATATTATGAACGGATATATCGTATCCCATTCCCCTCACCTTGACAACATATCCACCTAATACGCTCGAGCGTATTAGGTGGATATGTTTTATTTTCGTACTCCGAGCGCGAAATAATCACAAAGGTCCGTGTCACCGAAAATTTCTTTTGTGGCGACAAGGCGGACGTACTGATGCACACTCAAGAGATCGGTGAGAAAGAGGACTTCCTCCTTGCATGGGTAGGGAGATACGAACACGCTCTCCTGCATACGATACAGCCCCATCGCCTGCAGGCGACCTCGCAGTGCATCCCGTGCCCATTTATGCTTATTGGGAATATCAAACATGACCAGATGCCATATACCATCCCATGCCCCCGTCGGCTGAATCCGCATATCATTGAGGGATTTTTGTAGAACAATATCCGCTCCCTCGCGTGTCAGCTTTATCTCATATGCATCGTCATGCTTTCGCACGGTAATGTATTTTCTTTTTCGCAGATAATTCTTTGCATCAAAAAAGCCCTTGCGTCCGAAAAATCCTTTTCGCCTGGCGATGTGCCCCATAGCTCCGAATATGTTTGGTGCGAGCGCCACAACCGTTATTACACCGCCAACCAACAAAAGCGTCATGAGATATCGCGTGGCCGCACCTCCGGCTTCCTGTGCCTTGCGTAGTATTTGTTCCCGACGGGCCGAGCGTTGTATGACATCCCATTCTTTACCCATACGCGTGATCAGAAAATCTCTCCGGCGCATCAGTTGTTTTTTCAGATGTTCTTCGTACTTTCTTTTTGATGCACGCATATGTCCATGTAATACGCTCGAGCGAATTAGGTGACTATGTCGTATTTTTGAACCACTGTGCGCTGAAGCGCACAGATTTGGATGTACCGCCTGAAGGCGGTGGACATTACGGACTGATAAAATGCTAACGGAACGGGGGGCTGAAGCCTTCGCCTGAAGGCGAGGGAACTCCAAACCCCAGGAATACGGACATGAGATCTACGGGGCGCGCCCGGTGCAGGCGAAGCACGATTTTGTCAGAAAACCAGTATGAGATGACGTTCATCAGGACGCTGATGATAACCGCGATGTAGAGTATGCCCGAACTGCCATATACCTGACTAAATACCCACCCGATCGCAATCACAATGCCGAAAAACGTTGCCATGAGGAGCCACGTTTTCCGTATATTTGCGGCCTGATGCGTATAGAGCGTCATATATCGGACATTGAAAAAGTAAAAAGCGCTTCCTTTGCAGGAAACGCTTTTTATTAAGTCCGGTGAGAGACACTAGAAAGCAACCTTGACGGGTTCCTGGGCAGGAGAGTTGTCGGGAATATCAAAGAGGTCTTTTTTGGCAAAACCGAACGTGCCAGCAATCATGTTGGAAGGAAATGACTCCAACGAGATATTGTAGTCGCGCACCGTGCCGTTGTAAAATCGGCGGCTCGCCTGGATTTTATTTTCTGTGTCTGCCAACTCGCGCTGGAGTTCCAAGAAATTCATGTTGGCTTTCAGATCGGGGTAGTTTTCCGCGACGGCAAAGAGGGATTTCAGAGCGCCGGACAGCATGTTTTCGGCACTGGCGTGCTGGGCCGCGGTGCCTGCACCCATGGCGGCAGTGCGCGCACGGGTCACATTTTCAAATATCTGTTTTTCGTGACCGGCATATCCCCTGACTGTTTCCACCACATTGGGGATCAGGTCATAACGGCGTTTGAGCTGAACTTCAATATCAGCCCACGCTTCTTCGGCCTGATTTCGTTTGCGTATCAAGCCGTTATATATGGCGATACATGCGATAATCGCGATAACGACAACGGCTCCTATAACGTAGAGAGTAACCATAAAAATATATTAGCGGATAAATCAACGCTTGTCCATGCAGAAGAGAATTCTTGGTGCGCCTGCGCAACCGTGAATGGCATGCCCTAATCAGCAGAAATCGGCAATTCTATAAAAAACGTAGTGCCCGTATCCTCACTGCTTTCAAAGCGCACGTGGCCTTCATGCCCTTCTATGATCTTTTTGACGACAAAAAGCCCGAGGCCGGATCCGTTTGTCTGTACCGCGCGCGCATTGCGCGCGCGGTAGAATTTGCCAAAGATCTGTCCCTGCTCACCGATGGGTATGCCGATACCCTGATCCGCTACCTTGACGCGGACGGTCTTTCCGATGACACCAAGCGTTACCATGACCATTTTCCCCTCCGGCGTATATTTGACGGCGTTGTCTATGATGTTTTCAAATGCCATGCGGAGTGCGTCGCGGTCGCCGCGGACACTGCAGAACTCGTCTGCGGCATAGCGGAGCGTCACGCGCTTTTCTGCGGCAAGGGGCGAGAGCACTGTCACGATGTCTTTCAGCAGATCCGACAGTGAAATGATTTCCTTGGCGTACGCCGTGCGGCCGTCCTCAATGCGGGCGACATTGAGAAGATTGGCGACCAGCCGCGCCATGTGAGCATTACTTGCCAAAAGCTGGTCAAGGAGCTTGCGCGTCTCCTCGGAAACCGCGTCGGAAAGTTCTTCTTCAAGTGTCTTTGCGATCCAGCGTGCCGCAGTCAGCGGTACCAGAAGCTGATGCGATACCATGGACAAAAACTCGGACTTTACCGAGGAAAGGCGGGATAGTTCTTTGTTCGCATCCTCCAGCTTGCTGTTTGCAGAAACCAGTTCTTCGGTGCGCTGTGCCACGCGCTCTTCCAGGCGGGCATTGGCCTCCTGCAGTTCTATCGTACGCTGGAGCACCCGTTCTTCAAGTTCGCTCTTGGAAAGCAGTTTTATTTTCTCTTTTTCCAGAAAGCCTTCGGGGATGCACGCCAGGATATCGGCGGCGGTGTCTATGGTTCCCCCCGATCTGACCGCGCGGGTATAAGCATCGGCAACTGATCGGTCAGCAAATTCATGTCCAAAACTGTCGGCAAGTAATTGAGCAAATACCCCTGTGAGACGCCGCACATGTTCTTTGGGATGAAGGGTATTCGCTTCAATGCCGCCTTTGGATGTAAACACGAGCTCTTGTTTTGGAAACGTACGGGCAAAAATCGCCACGACCGTTTGCTGTCCCAGGAGATGAACTACCGAAGCAGAAAGCGATTCGGCAAAAACGATAGTGATGTCTCGTCCTGATTCTGGCATGAGATATAAGGATAGAACGTTGGCCGGTTTAGCGGCTATGGACGCGCGAGCAGAGAGAATTTACGCGCGGCAAGAACAAACAGTAGCATGCCGGAGACCATAAAAAGGTGGTGCACGTCCACGGCGGGCGCCACCAACAGATGCAGGCGGGTAAAAACAATGGTCCAGCCAAGCGCCATGATGTTAAAAAGCACGCCGCCTACTACCATGTTGAGCGCGGCACCCACGCTCCCACCGAGTGTGCGCTTGAGCGTGAGCATGAGCGAGATAGACACGATACCGATGATGATACCGGCGATATCAAATGCGAGTACGGGTGTTAAAGTCATAGTGTTCAATGGGATAGTAAATAATTACTTCTTAATAATTACTTCTTTATGAAATGTCAGATGGTCGTGATACGTGGATCAGCAAAGCAAGTGCGGCTCCCAGCAGACCGATGTCGCGGAATGTCACCGGATCAATACCGACGGCACCAATGATAACAGAGAGATGCGCTACGGCAAATGCCGCGGCAATTTGGACCATACGGCGCGGCAGAAACCATGCGATCATACCACCCGCGAGCGCCAATTCGCCCATGCCCTGCACACGGAGAAATATCTCAAGAGGCATGACCGGCGTTACCATCTGCGAGAACCATTGCGGCACAAACCCATACCAATTATACGGATGAGCAGTGAGATCCCACCCGGAATAGAGAAATGTCAGCCCGAGGCCAGCACGCAAAACCCAGACGGGCCGGATTTTTCCCAAAAAATGCATGTTTTAGTATATCACGCATTACGGATAAATACTGTCCACAGGCATCAGTTATCCCATCAGTGCCGCTAGCAGGGCGCCTATGCCATAGGAAAGTGCGGCGGCAGAGCCGCCGATGACGAGCATTTCACATCCGCAGAATATCCACGAACTTTGCGAGAAGAAACTGCGCAAAGCGCCGATAATAAACAACGCTCCTGCCGTACCCGTAACTGCGATGCCAAATAGCGCTCCCGTACCCATAAAAATATAGGGAAGCAGGGGGATACTCCCCGCGATCACGAACGAGCAGAACGTGCGCATGGCACTCTGCAACGACGAATCGCCGCCGGGCTTTTGCATGCCCAGTTCATCGTGCATCATGAGATCCACCCACATGGTATCGTTGGCGCACACCAATCGTGTCATCTCATCCAGATCAGCGCCCGCATAGCCCTTTTGCTCTAAGATGTCCCGTATCTCCTGCCGCTCGTCGTCCGGCCGCTCGCGTATCTCGCGGTACTCCTCCGCTTCTTCTTTTGCATAAAAATCGGCCTCGGATTTACTTCCGAGATAATCCCCGCTTGCCATGGAAAATCCGTCGGCAAAGAGGTTGGCGATGCCTACGATGAGAATCGTAAGCGGAGACAGCGACCCGCCGACCGTTGCGGCGACTACGGCAAACGTCGTCACAATGCCATCGTTGGCCGCATACACCACATCTTTAATATGGCGCCCGGTACGCATGTGTCGTTCGCGCTCTGCGGCATTTGTCATGATATGTGATATAAAGTTTTATTTTTAAAAGGAATGAGCGCCATGATCACGGCTTCGCGGTAATAGCTTTTGCGGTCAATCGCATTGCCGGTCAAAAGACCAATAGCCCCGTTTTCCTGTTTGGAGTTTACCCGCCCGAATACTATGTCATCCGCTTCTCCCAATTCTTTGCCCTCGCCGATGAGTGCGGCCACGCGAGGGGGGAGAAAAAATCCGGCACTCCGCGCTTTTCCCTTCCTCCCCACAGCATCCTGGACAGCAACCCACGCAAACGCTTCCATGCCGTCTTCGTTTGTCGAGACCCCTCCCTCAATACCTATATAAAAGTCGCCCCTAGACGCTGTGGCAACGGCCGCAGAGCGCTGGATAGCGCCTGCCCTAGTCTCTTCATTACTTCGGGGTTGGTCGCTCACGCCCGATGCTACTGCCATCCCCTCAACAACAAATACTTCTCCGGGAAATATGCGTTCAAATCCCTCCCGCACGGCTGCGAGCTTGACCGGATTGTGTGATGCCACGATCACTTTTTTCATACCATTGCCGTATCATTCCATCCCCAGTCGCAAAACATCCCGCCTTTTCTTGCGTGCTCAATGGCGTGACGGAGATATGCGACGGTATTTTCCGGCAGATTGTCCGCCGGAAACCATCCCACCTCGTCGCACTTTTCGGGCTCCCTATTGCGCGGCTCTCCGGCGTAGCGCTCTGCAGTAAAGAAAAAATCGCTCCGCGTGCCTGTCTCATCATGCGGCGCGCGGTACATGATATATGCGAGCCGCAGATCTTCGGGACGGACAGACAGACCCACCTCTTCCCCGGTCTCGCGCACGACCGCAGAGCAGAGTGACTCACCCGCTTCCACGTGCCCTGACGGCACCATATATTTTCCGTCTTCGTATCCGGTCTGGTACCGGCGCGTCAGCAGTATATTCCCTTTCTTATAGAGAAAGAGATAGACAGCCGGCACGGTCTTAAATCGTTCACGCGCCATACCCTATAAGGTGAAATGGGTAAGAATATTTCCAGTATAAGTGGTAAGACACGGAGAAGCAAAACATCTTAATGAATGACAAAATAATATACAGGGGTGGAACCCCTGTATTGTTCTGCGCTATCCCCTTTTCTTTGCTTTGTTGCGGTCGTTTTCGGTGAGGAATTGTTTGCGGAGACGAACGTTTTTGGGTGTAATTTCCAGATACTCGTCCTCGGCCATGACTTCCAGACCACGCTCTATCGTAAGCAGAAGAGGTGGCGTCAACATGATGGACTCGTCCGAGCCGGAAGCGCGCATGTTGGTGAGCTGTTTTCCCTTGGTCGGATTGACCGACATTTCCTCGCCTTTCGCCGTATTGCCGATCACCATGCCTTCATATACTTCCACGCCTGCCGGAATATAAAGCGTGCCGCGGTCCTGCAAATTCCACAGCGAGAAGCCCGCGGCCTTGCCCGGCGCCATGGAAATCATGGATCCCACATGGCGCTTTTTTATCTCCCCCGCCCACGGGAAAAATCCAATGACGCGGGACGACATGATACCCTCGCCTCTGGTATCAATCATAAACTGATTGCGGTAGCCGAGCAGTCCGCGCGTGGGGCCGCGGAATGTCAGCCGCACCAGGTCGCCGGAAACGCGCAGATCCTCCACGACAAACCCTCGCGTGCCAAGCCGTTCAATAATGGCGCCCTGATACGCCGACGGCGTGTCTATGATCACCTCTTCAAACGGCTCGTGTTTTACGCCGTTTTCCTGGCGGATGATGACCTGCGGCTGGGACACCTGCAGTTCATATCCCTCGCGGCGCATCTGCTCCAGTAGTATAGAGATGTGCAGTTCTCCGCGACCGGACACGGCAAATGTTTCAGCAGAGCCGAAATCCACTTTCAGTCCCACGTTTACTTCCAATTCGCGTATGAGACGTGCGCGCAGTTCCCGCGACGTGAGAAAGGTTCCCTCTTTGCCTGCAAACGGAGAATTATTCACCAAAAAATTCAAAACGATCGTGGGCTCGTCCACGGCAATTGCGGGCAATGCGGTACCCGCAGGATCGGTCATGACCGTCTCTCCGATATCAATGTCGGGCAGGCCTGCGAGCATGACAATTTCTCCTGCCTCGGCCCGTTCGGTCTCCACCTTTTCCAACCCCTTGAACGTGAAGAGTTTTATGATTTTTCCCTGGCGCACGTCGCCATTGGGCTTTTTCATATACACGTTTTGCTTGTTTTCCAGCACGCCCTCATACACGCGGCCCACCGCGAGCCGCCCCAGAAAATTATCGTATCCCAAATTGAACGGCTGGAACCGGAGTGACTTTTGGATGCTTGCGGCGGGTGCTGGTGCGACGTGCGCGAGCACGGTCTCCAACAGAGGCGTGAGGTCGGTGGAAGCATCGGTCAGCTTCTTTTTTGCAATGCCTTCGCGTCCGATGGCGTACACCACGGGAAAACTGGCCTGCTCGTCATTGGCTCCCAATTCCAGGAACAAATCGAGCACCTGCTCTTCGCACCGATGCGGATCTGCCGCTGGCTTGTCTATTTTATTGATCACTACGATCGGCTTGATACCCAGCTCAAGAGATTTTTTCAATACAAAGCGCGTCTGGGGCATGGGGCCTTCCTGGGCGTCCACGACAAGAAGCACCGAATCAATCGCGCGCAGAACTCGTTCCACTTCCGAGCCGAAGTCCGCGTGCCCCGGGGTATCCACGATATTTATTTTCGTGTCTTTGTAGAAAACCGAGGCATTTTTTGAATAAATCGTAATGCCGCGCTCCAGTTCAAGCGTGTTGGAATCCATAGATACCCCCTCTTGCCCCACGCCCATCTGGCGCATCAGAGCATCGGTCAAGGTGGTCTTGCCGTGGTCTACGTGGGCGATAATTGCGATGTTGCGAATTTCCATATTAGCGCCTGCCCCGCCATGCGGGACGGCTCGCGCCAAACCCACCGCGGCCCC
This sequence comes from uncultured Candidatus Saccharibacteria bacterium, assembly GCA_964361695.1. GTDB lineage: Bacteria > Patescibacteriota > Minisyncoccia > Sungbacterales > HO2-52-23 > WO2-54-10. The sequence continues at coordinate 52,684 of CAYIBQ010000001.1, forward strand.
CGCCGCGATTGAACGGACGAGCACCGGCGCGGGCGAAAGGACGGGGGGCAAATTCCCGATCCAGACGCATGCCGGGTACAGGCGGGCGCTCGGGCGGCAATTCCGGCAATTGCGACACTGGCAATGCTTTTTTGATCAGGCGTTCAATACTGCGGACTTCGTTCCGTTCGTTGGGTGCGGCAAATGATATCGCATGACCACCAGCGCCGGCGCGGCCTGTGCGGCCGATGCGGTGCACATAGTCGTCCGAACTTGCAGGCAGATCGTAGTTGATGACCAGTTCAATGCCGCGCACGTCAATCCCGCGCGAAGCAATGTCGGTCGCGACAAGTACCCTATATTTTCCGGAGCGAAATCCATCCAGCGCTTCGCGCCGCTGTGAGAGTGAACGGTTGGAATGAATCTCGGCGCCGGAGTGTCCCATAGAGCGGATCGCACGCGTGAGGCGCTTGGCCATGTGTTTGGTGCGCGTAAATATGAGGGTACTGCCGCGATAGTCAACGAGCAGTTTGTCCAACAGCCGGTTCTTATCATTTTTCGGGATGATGAAAATTTCCTGTGTTACACCCTCCGCCGCAGTGCCCGAGGGCGCTACTTCCACGCGGATGGGCAGTGCCATATAGCGCGTGGCCATTTTCATGATCTCGTGGGGCATGGTCGCGGAAAAAAGCATGGTCTGGCGTTCGACAGGCAGTGCCGCAAAGATCTTTTGAATCTGCGGCGCAAATCCCATATCCAGCATGCGGTCGGCTTCATCCAACACCATGATAGAAGTATCTTTGAGAGAAAGTATTTTTTGTTCCAAGTGGTCAATGATGCGGCCGGGCGTGCCGATGACGATGTGCGGATTGCGGCGCAAAGCGCCGATCTGCGGCCCCATGGCGGCACCACCAATCAGGAGTGCGGTACGCAGTCCCAATGTCCTGCCTATTTTCCGCAGTGATTCGTCCACCTGATGCGCCAGTTCGCGAGTAGGCAAGACCACCAGTCCTTTTCCTTTTATCTGTCCGATGCGCTGTATCATGGGGACACCAAAAGCCAGTGTCTTGCCCGTGCCCGTCTGGGCAATACCTACGACATCTTTTCCTTCAATCGCGACGGGAATCGCCTGTTCCTGTATCGGCGTTGGGGTAGTAAAATTGAGAGTATCCAGGATGCTCAAAATCCTCGGCGCGATGCCGAGGCCGTAAAAGCCCGATCCTCCTGGTGTATGGTTATGCGGTGTCATAAGTTCATTCTACCATATCCGCAGAAAAAAATCAAATCCCATGAAAAAGCCGACGGTCTCATAGACGCGCCGGCACACCGATATTCTTGCTATACTTTAATATTTTTGAAAGCGGCCCATCCGTCATCCCCGCTTTCGTAGTCCTCCAGAAGTTCTACCTCTGTCTCGTGATCCGGCCCCAAACGCTGACACTCGTATACAAAGCGTCGGGCCTCAGCCAGCCGATCGTACACGAGGTGCCATAAAAGGCGGGTGATTCTGTTCGGGTGGTTGGGATCTTGATACGCGAGCGCCATGCAAGCGAAATATCGCGCGCGAGCTTTATCCAGTTTCCTGATGGAAGCACTGATCGCGTGATGGTACCAAAACCAAATGATTTCGTACCACCACATGCGGTCATCTTCATCCAATACGCCTGGGTCTATGGCCTCCAGCGCCTCTCTCGTCTGAACGAGAATGTCTGTCGGGTCATCATAGCACCAAGTATTGAATAAGAACTTGTCCTGGTCTTTCTGCATGTACGCGTCATGCAGAGCGCGAAAACTATTTACTCCAAAAAGATCAAATGCCTCCTGTGCCGTCTGTGACATCTGCACATCCTCCTCCTTGGAGAACTCTGCGAAACATAAAAAACCTAGCACACATCCGTGCCGTTTTCAAGTCCCCGCAAAAGGACAAAAAAGATAGTATACACTAACAAACGATCGTGGTGTTAGTGTATACTTGCAGAATTTCGTCCTACTGACGAAGAAAACGTACGGGGATGCGGCGCTCATCCGCGTGTTCGGGCAGGCCGGATGGATTGTCTTTTTGCAGGACAAGGATGCCTGTCTCCGTCGTGGATGTGGCAAAAGAAAGGTTCGCTTCAAACGGCACAAAGTCGGTGGTCATCCATTCTTCCAGCGCTATCGCGGGCGTCACGCCCAGTTCCCTGCCTTCCTCATCCAGGACGCGTACCGGAAATGATGCTTCAAAAAACCAATTTCCACGCGCTGTCCCTGCCACGCGCAGAGGGCTTGCAACGACCTCATCGGACAGGGGTGTTGCCACCCGGATCATCGGATCCTCTTCTTTTTCCGTTTCTTGCGGTGCCTCCACAACAGATGGCGGTTGCTCCGGCACGGGTTCCAATTTCGGTAGTGTCGGAAGCCCGATGAAACTTGCAAGAAACGCTACGACAAAGAGAATGAGGAAGACCGGAATTATTTTTCGGGATAGCACTGCTTGCAGTAGTTATAGTTGTCTGATCCTACCGGACCGGCATATTCGCACTTTGGCGCCGCGGCAAAGAGAGAGCAATCAACCGCGGCCTTTGTCTGTATTTCCGTCTGGCGTTTGGTTTCGGCTTCGGTCTGCCTCCGTACTTCCTCGTCATACTGACGCTGTTGTTCTTCCTGCGTCCGCCGCTCCGTCTCCGATTGGTTGCCGACAGACCCGCCATCAGGCAGGCGCGGGGTCTGCTGTGGGGATGGGGTCGCATGATCCCCGCCACTCCCGGTCGCTTCGCGGATCTGGCGCGCAGTTTCTTCGGCAATACACGCGTTGAGTTTTTCCTGCACGTCTCCGGGTAACGCGCGCTCTCCGCCTTCTGCGTCTTTCTCTCCCCCACCACTTCTCGCGCCGACTCCCTGAAGACACGCAATCATCTCGCCGCATGATTTTTCTCCGCACGTCCGCAGTTCGGCATCCGCTTCCGCATTGCCTTTTGCCCGTCCCTCGCCTTCCATCCTTGCCCGCACTTCGGCCGCGACGCCGGAAAATTCTTCCGTCAGCCCATGCTGTTCGGCAAATGCCATGCACTCCTGCTGATGCGCAGGATCCGTACAAAATTGCTCGCACATCTGTTTGCTCCTGCACCCGCCAGGGCCCACGCCTTTTGTCTTTCTCGCCAACGCGGCATCTTCTGCGGAAAGGATGCCTGCGCGCTCGCCAAACGATACACACGATTCCCTGCCTCTGCACTGCCCTGGGGTCTCGCCCCCACGGATGAGCGGCGCAAATTTCTTGGCTTCCGCTAACTCCTCACCACTCATGATCCCCGCTTTTTCAGCAAACGCAAGACATTCATCTATATGCGCCTGATCGGCGCAATATGTTTCGCACGCCGCTTTTCTGCCGCAGTTGCCCGGCGTTTTGATGCCACTTTCGATGAGAGGAATAATCTTCTCCGCGGCCATGGCCTCGTCCTCCGAACAATATGCTTCGCACGCGGCGCGCGTCCGGCACCCCCCGGGCAGAGTCGCACCCTGCGCCAAAAGCCCCGCGAGCTTGCGCCCTTCGGCTATTTCCTCTGCGGAGCGGAGCCCGTGTTTTTCGGCAAAATCAAGGCACTCGCCAAGGTGCTCCGTATCCTCGCAGTATTGCTCGCATGAGCGCGTATCGCGGCATCCGCCCGGACCCTCGGCAATACCAAGCCGCACGGCGTACCGCTCGGCTTCTTCCAACTGATCCGGTGGCAATAGGTTGTGCTTTTTTGCAAACCCGATGCATGCGCGGACACGCTCTCCATTATCGCGCGCATTGCAATATGTCCGACACGCCGCCTCATCGCGACACCCGCCAAGCTCCGCCACTGGATGGACGATATCCGCTTTTGACGATGCGTATACCGCATACGCGGACGCAAAAGCAACCAATGCAACGGTAAAAAAGAGAAAAGATCGCTTGTGCCGGACGAACATATTTAAAAAGGATTTTTATAGGTGTCTTGGTACGGGTTGGTGTCCGCGTCAAAGGGATTGGTGTCCGCCGCAAACGGATTGGTCTCTGGCACGTCATTTTTAAGCGGATTTTGCGCGCCCTCAAAAATCTGGGCGCCAAGCCCATTCCTATTTTCAGCAGTGTCCTCGGGCAATGGCTCCCCTGCGCGGCGCATGTACCACCATACTGCCACAATGACCGCGAGAAGTACGGCTGCCGCGAGCACGAGATTTTTCTTCTGCATCATATAATATATGATAGCGCGCGGCGCCATCTGCGCAAAAAAGTAATCCACAGCAGGGCAGGATCTCTGCCTGCGCCCTATCATCACTTCTCTGTTATTTCCACGGTGTTGATAGCGACGTTCTCAATCGGGTGATCGCCACGCGCCTTGTCCGTCTGCACGGTTTCTATTTTTTCCACCACATCCATGCCCGCGGTTACTCTGCCAAATACCGTGTGCTTACCGTCCAGCCACGGAGTCGCATCTGCGGTCACAATGAAGAATTGGCTTCCGTTTGTCGCAGGACCCGCATTGGCCATTGCAATGACGCCCTGTACGATTTTGTGCTGGTTAATTTCATCTTTGAAGGTGTACCCAGGGCCGCCCGTGCCGTCATTGCTCCAGTCGTCATCTTTGCTGTTCGGGTCTCCTCCCTGAATCATGAAGTCCTTGATGACGCGGTGAAATCGCGTGCCGTTATAAAATCCTTCGCGCGAAAGTTTTACGAAATTCTCCACCGTCACCGGCGCGTCTTTCGGAAAAAGCTCCAGCGTGACATCGCCATAATTTGTTTTGAGTGTTACGTGTATCGTGTCTGCCATATTTTTTTGCGGTGTCTCACCTCCCGTTTGTTGCTGTCCGGCGGGTATTGCCGTCTCCAGTAAGGGGGTCGGCGGTGACGACGTGCCCCGTGTGTACCAATAATACCATCCGCCGAATCCCACAGCGACGACTGCGGCGGCCAAAAAAATATACGATGTTCTGCCCTGCATCATGATACGTATCATAATGTTTATCATTACCAGAATCAATACTCGCTCAAACAGGCAGGGAGTCCAAAGATGGGTGGACTTATACACATAGGGTTGCAAAATATTCCCCATTAGGTAGAATGGGTACAAGTGGCAGTTTGAAAATGCAGATAGTGTCATCAAACTCGTCAGAACTTTGAAATTTGAAATGAAAGGTGGAAATCCGTGAAGGTATTATGTATTTTACTTGCGGAAACCTCGGTCTTAATAAAAACCGAGAACAACAAAATGGCTTTGTTGAGCCAATGAGTCGGATTCGCTTCTATGCAATCTTTGCATCTCAAGCCCTTAACAAAGCCATTTCCGCAGTTTAATACCTCTATAAGATTTCTACTTTTGTAGATTCGCCAATTATCTCTAAAAAGCGGTAGTTTAATGCCTCTATAAAATTTCTACTTTTGTAGATACGCTATAAGGGTCGCGTGAACGGACGTTTAATACCTCTATAAGATTTCTACTTTTGTAGATGCAGCGAAATCAAGAATTTGATTTCTGTTTAATGTCTCTATAAGATTTCTATAAACCCAGTTTATGGACAAAGGCTTTACTTTTGCCCTTTTTGGAGTATGGTTGAAGGGGTAAAGATAATTCGCCAAAAGAAAATTTATGACTACTAAAATTACCGACTTGCGGGATTTTTATAAAGTACTGAAGACAATTACTTTTGAATTGAGAGCTGTTGATCTAAACGATCAAGGCGTTCAATTTCAGAAGACCCTGGATTTTGTCAATCAAGAGTATTTTCCTGTTTCAAAAAAAAGTTCTGACGGCATAGACGAATTAAAAGAAATACTGCGGTTTGGCTCCGAGCTGGTTGGTCTTTCCGACCGTTTTACCGCCGGCTTGACCCAAAAATCTTTTGACTGGTTTGGTTTTGATGCGCGTAAAACCTTGATAGAAAAATTTGATCGGGACAGATATCACTGGCTTAAGAAAAAAAGAAAAATCATCGTGCCGGTCAAAAACCCCGACACGGGCAGAGCATATCAAAAGCAGTTGATTTTTCAGGATCCGATGCCGCTGTATGCCGTGATTATGATGACGGACGGCACCGGCTATCAGTTGACTGATACCATAGGCAAGCTGACCGAGAGAATACAATCTTTTCAGAGCAAAATTAAAGGAGATTTATTAAAGATTTATTCCAAATACACTGAAACGGAAAAAGTAATCTACTATGAAAGCGGGAAAGTTGTTTTCTACGGTTTTGTCCGTTCATATCTTTCGTTGATTAAAGACCTCATGGCGATTTTTGATTTGATTGCTGTAAGTCCGAGAGACATCAAGGAATCGCCGAAAAAAGAATGCACCCGAAAAATTCAGAAAGATTTAGAAGCCATAAAAAGTGCGTATCAAGACCATGCGACAACCATCACGAGTCTCAAAGATGTTATTGATGAAGAAGCCAAGAAACCAATCATTTGGACGACTCTGAACCCGCGGGCGGTAAATAAGGATCAAAAAAAGATTGAGAAAGAATATGCGTCCGTTTTGGAGATGGAAGAAAAAAAGAAAATGCTGGAATGGGATCTCGATGAGTTAAACAATAAGAAATTTGCCGTAGTCCAAGCCTTGGAGAATAAATTAAAAGATTCTATTCCGGAGCTGGAAATTTTGAAGGAAGACATGCAACCGCTTATCAATGTGCTTTTCAATAAAAAGAAATATAACTACTCCCCTCTCACCGACGAAGAGAAAGAGAATTTGCGGAAACATACATTTGCAAAAACGATCTTGAAATACATTAAAATTGAAGGAGTGGTTATAAGCGACAAACAGGACATTGAAAATTACAGACAACCGGGCGAAAGATTGGCGCGGAAAAGAGAAGAATACCGTCAAATAGAACAAGTAGAAGAATTTAACGCATTCAAAAAGGAATACCGCGATTACGGGGATTTTTGCAAAGAAAAAAAAAGGCAAAGCCATAGCACTTGGCAACCTCAAATCTATCTATAACGCCATCGGCCAGGAAGTTTTGAGGCAAAAAAAAATGCAGTACTTGAGCATTTTGGTTACGGACAAGGATTATTTTTATTTAGTCCTTATTGATAAAGATTACAATGAAGAGAAAGATATAGTGGGTGAGTTGCAGAAAAACAGCCAAAACAGCGAATGGCAGATGCTTGAATACCACAAGATCACCTTCAAGGCGATTGAAAAATTAGCGCTTTTGAATGCGGCGACTTTTGATATCGAAGACCGGCAATTGCAGGACGAGGCAAGGAATTTGTGGAGAAGTTACAAAGAAAAATGGTTCAAGGAATATACAAACAATCGCGCTTTACAAGGACTTCATGGCTATCAAAAAGAAGCGAAGAGAGCAGAGCTTCAAAAAACAGAGCTAGTTAAAATTATTGATTTTGTTCAAAGGGTGATCGCGAAATTGTCTGACTGCAAGAACTATAATTTTCATTTCAAAAGTCCCAATGAATATCAGACATTGGAAGAGTTTGCAGATGAAATTGACGCATGCGGCTACGCGAGTAAATGGGTTTCTCTAAACGAAGAAGCGCTTTTTGCAAAAGAAAAAGAACAAGGCGGCAATGTTTTGGTTTTCAAACTGCATAATAAAGATTTTAGAAAGAGTAAACAGTCGCTTTCGAACGAACGGGATGAAAGTGAAAGAAAGGAAAATTTGTTTACGCGATACTGGCGTGATGCAATGATGCTTGGGCGGGAAGTAAGAATAACGCCGGAAATTGACATTTTCAAGCGGAAAAAAGAAGAGAGCGGAAGCACGACCAGGACGCTTACAAACAAGGAAGTCGTGAACAAAGCAAGAAATTACCATGATAAACTTTACGGCGCTTTTGGGGTGGAGTTCTATCCTGCTAAAAAATCTGATTTTGACACCGTGAACAAAAGGGTCATGTTTGACGAGAGTGTGCATTATCTCGGTCTTGATCGTGGAGAAAACTCTCTTGTTTCATGGTGTTTGGTTGACTCAAAGGGTAAACTTATCAAAAACGGCGACTGGACAATTTTTATGGGTGTGAATTATGCCGAGAAATTAAATTTTACGAAAGATGAGCACGGCAAAAAAGAAGAGTCCGGTTTTCATAAAGCAAGGATCGTATTACTGGAAAAATATCAAAAAGTTTCAGATTGTAATAATGAAGAAGAGAAAAGAATACTCTTAGAAGAAGCGGAGAAGCAGGAAAAAGAGTTTGCCATAGATGGGCTTTTGGCGGCAGAGCAAATCAAGAAGGGCTACTGCGGTTATCTCATCAACGAGATCAATAAGATTTTGAAAGACTATCCGCATACCTATATAGTGCTGGAAGATTTGGATATAAAAGGAAAGGTTAAAGAAGATGAAGACATTACCAATAAAATTCAGAATTTGGAAAAAACGCTTGGTGGGACGATGTATCAGGCGGTGGAGAATGCCATCGTGAATAAATTTAAGTATTACACGGTGAAGGACAAAAGCGAGTATAAAGGACTGCAACTTGTGCCGAATATTGTTAAGGTGGAAGATTTAAGAGTAAGCGCTACGCGAGAGAATGCTCAATCTGGTAAAGTAAACTGGGTGAAATCCAAAGAAAAAATCGGTAACATTCTGTTCGTAGATGAGTGTTTGACTTCGCAAATGTGTCCGAAATGCGGATTCTGCATTTGTGGCGAGGCAAAAGCAGAAAGACTGCCGAAATTTGCTTGCCCTCTGTTCCACGAAGACATAAAGGGCGCGTCTCTGGGTTTTAAGAATGAAGGTGGTCAAGACGTTTTGATGCTGAAAGCGAGAGACAAGACATTTACAATACGCCATCTTCATGCAGTCAAGCAGACGGAGCTTGATAAAATAAAAAAACTTGAAAATACCAATAGCAAGATTCAAAGCCTCTTGGTCCTAAGGCTCAAAAGTGAAATGAAAAAAGGATTATATAATTGGGAATCCGTAAAAAAAGACCCGCTGTTTTGCTCGGCGTGCGGATTTAATACGGAAGAATCTGAAAAATTCGGGCTTCCCACCATTAAATCCGGCGATGACGCCGCCGCTTACAATATCGCCAAAATAGGTTTGGAAGTTTATCAAGCGATGACTCTCAAAAAACCATGACCGAGGAAATCGCCAAAGTAGTCGCTGATGGAATATATTCCGTTATTGTACCATTCATTGTTGCCGTTATTGCAGCCGTTGTTGCCATTCATACGGCAAAAAAAATACCAGAGATGAAATACGAAAAGTGCAGAGTGAATTCGCGCAAAAACTGTATGAAAAACGCCTCGAGCTGTATCCGCGGCTACTGAACCTGACGCAAGATGTCGGGAAAGAAACGATGTGGAGGAAAGGCGTCGGGGAGGTGCAGTTGACCGGTGACGATACTTTTCAGATTGCACGGGAAGCGCTTGAAGGATTGATTGAACTGCATAAAGACACCGTGATTGAACTGGTGCTTTCTGACGGATCATTTAAGAGATTCGAGAATTTAAAAAAAGCGCTGCGCAGTAATCGGTCACAAGGGAAGAAATACGGGCGGGAGCAGATGGACAATTTTTGGAAACTTCGCGAGGAGTTGCGCGAGTGGTTGCGCAAAGACGTGGGTATTTATCACGAGTCGGCGGAGAAACTTGAGTCCAAATAAGATCGGCTTTATGGCGGAGCCGATTTTTCCACCGTATCCTTACTCATCGACGCCATCGTCCGTTCCTATCCACCGCTCACGAGGAGGATAGTCCGGCATTGCTGAAGCGAAGGATCTTTTTCCCCTTGATGATATGGCCGACTACCTCTTCTATTTTTGCGTGCCGCGCGTCCGCCTCTATCTTTTTTCGCAACTCCTCGGGTATCTGCGGCATATAGTAGCCGAGGGCTTTTCTCATTTTCTGCGGCACGTTGAACCACGTAAAGACGGCATCATTGACCATGGCTACAAGATCAAGAAAATCCTCTCCTTGTGTGTTGCAACCAGGCAGCTCCAAAATCTTTGCCCAAAATCCGCCTTCCTCCGCACGGCAAATCGCCACCGAGAGTTTTCGCGGCAGTAGCATGATATGACGCAGGTATTCTTTTTGCGATTTATTCATGCGGCTTTATGATACGCCGAATTTCACTATGACGCAACAGTCGGACGTTTCGGCACGATGAGGGCTGCAACGAAATACGCGAGGGGGCCGGGAATGATGCCAGCGCAAGGAAGTCCGTGTGTAACTTTCCGCTTCTTAAAGGGATTGTATTATTGTACTACTTACTTTCTAACAATTAAACTGGCAGGGGCATTCTTGATCTCCACCCGTGCA
>CAYIBQ010000002.1:0-50130 GCA_964361695.1 uncultured Candidatus Saccharibacteria bacterium
CAGTAGTAAGTACGACTATCATACCGCAAGATTCTTACGTGCTTGTGGATAACTCCCAGTTCGTTGACAAAGACAAAAGGAAATTACCAAACGCCACTGAAAAGCATGATGGATACAAAAGAAAATCATCCCGACATACATCGGGATGATTTTCTTTTTACTTGACAGGTTTTATTTCTCAAAAGACGGCGCTCTATTTATTCCTGCGGCGCAGAAACGCGGGGATCGCATCCCAGTCGCTTTCTTGCTGGAGCGGCTGGCGGTTTTGCAAAGGCCCCTTTTCAACCCCCGACATACCGGGAACCGGTTGCATCGGAGCCCTCTTTATCTCCACCGCGTGTTCTTCTTTGCCCAGCGGCGTATGGGTCATACCCTGCCCCCCAGGAAAGCCCGTGGCAATGACTGTTATCTTTACTTCCCCTTTCTTGAGCCGCTCGTCGTGTACGGCCCCAAAAATGACCTTGGCATCACGGTCAATGGATTCGGTGATCACCCGCGCCGCCTCATTTATTTCCCACATCGTCAGATCCATGCCGCCGGATACGTTGAACAAAACGCCCCGTGCGCCTTCAATAGAAATGTCCAATAGCGGGGAGTTGATGGCGGCCTTTGCCGCGGCAGTAGCACGATCTTCGCCCGTGCCGTATCCGACACCCATGAGCGCTGATCCCGTATCGCGCATAATGGCGCGCACGTCGGCAAAGTCAACGTTGATGATGCCCGGCGTGACAATGAGATCGGAGATGCCCTGCACCGCGTGGCGCAGTACGTCGTCACAGATGGCAAATGCTGAAAGTAGAGGCATATCCTTGCCAATGACCGCAAGCAAGCGATCATTGGGTATCGTAATCAAGGCATCCACGCGGTCGCGCAATTCCCGCCATGCGTCTTCCGCAATGCGCGTGCGCTGTACGCCCTCAAAATTGAACGGCTTGGTCACCACGCCGATAGTCAGCGCGCCGGAATCGCGCGATACCTCGGCAATCACCGGACTGGCGCCCGATCCCGTGCCGCCGCCAAGCCCGCACGTCAAAAAGACCATGTCAGCGCCTTTGAGCGCCTCATGGATTTCATCACGGTTTTCCTCTGCGGCCTGCCGTCCCAGATCGGGATTCATCCCCGCCCCCAGCCCCTTGGTCAGATTCTTTCCGATATGTATCTTGGTCCGCGCTTTGGTAAAATGCAGATCCTGGACATCAGTGTTTATGGTCAAAAAATCAACCCCGTTGATTTTGTGGTCAATCATGCGCGTCACCGCCTTGCCGCCGCCGCCGCCAATGCCGATGACTTTGATGCGCGCGTATGTTTCAATGTCTGGTTTCACCGATGGCATACCAAAAAATATTTAAATAGTAAATATTTAAATATTGGCTCTATCGGACACACTATATCGGACGCCGCTAGGGAAGTAAAGAGCGGAGCCAGCGCATGATCCATGCCTGCCCGCCCGCGTAGGGAAGATGACGCGTCCATCCGAGTCCCGGATTTTTTCTCTTGTCCGCAGCCCAGCGCGCAATGCCGAGCACTGCGGCCATGGGGGGGCCCTCGGTTTCGTCCGGCATGGGTGAAAATCCTTGGGGTATGCCCTGCTCCACCGGCAGACCCAATTCCTTGCGAGTAAGCCCCATGATGCCGGGCACCAAGGATGAGCCACCCACAAGCACCACGCCGCCGGGCAAAAGGCGGACCTTATTAATACGACGAAGTTCCTTTTGCAAAAGTTCAAACATGTCCTGAAGGCGCGCCTCAACGATCTCGGCCAAGGTTCTCCGTGAAAACACATCTTCCTGGCCGGGGATAAATTCAGCCAACCGTATGCCGTCGCGCTTGGGCAAATCAGCGGCCATGCACGTCCCGTACGCCAGTTTGATCTGATCGGCAACATCAAATGCCTGGCGGAATCCGATGGCCACGTCTCCGGTGATGTGATTGCCACCAATGGGGATCGCGCCCGCATGCACAGGCACCCCCTCTTCAAACACGATGAATGAACTACTTCCCCCGCCGATATCCAGCAGTATCGCGCCGAGTTCTTTCTGGCGCTTGGTCAACACGGTTTCTGCCGCGGCAAGCGGCGAAAACACATAGTCGTCTACGCGAAGACCCGCGTGCTCCACGGCCTTGAAAAGCGATTTGATATACAGTGACGTGCCCTCAATCACGAGCGCTTCGGCTTCCAGGCGCACGCCGTGCATGCCAATGGGATCGTGTACGCCTGATTCATTGTCCACTTTGAATTCGCGGGGGATGATGTGGAGGACTTCTTTGTTGTGATTCTTGGGGATAAAGGTCTCTGCCGCCGCCAGCACGCGCTGGACATCTTCGGGAGCAATCTCCTGATCGGCGCGGGATACGGCGACCACACCGCGCACCGATGTGGATGAGATATACGAGCCGTCCACGCCCACCCACGCCGAGCGCACGGGCACACCTGCGGTCTTTCTGGCCTGATCCACGGACTGGCGGATGGCGGCGGCGGCGTCATCTACGTCTATGACCGCACCCCTGCGCACGCCTGCCGAGGGTACCGATCCTATACCTAAAATTTGCAATGATTCACGATCCGGAACACGTTCCGCCACTACGGTCTGCACCATAGTACTGCCTACGTCAACTGCCGTGACGATGTTCCTCTGCGCCATTGAATACCTTCGCTAAAACGGATCGCTCTATACGTACAAACTTCTTTTCCGCGGTCTTTGATTCCTCGTGATGGAGTCCCGACAGGTGAAGCATACCATGCAGAACCATCCATGTCATCTGATATTTGAAGCTGTGTTTTTGTTTTTTCGCCTCGGCCCTGATCACCGAGGGGCATACCAGTATTTCCCCATAGGCAGGCGAATACCGAAAAGACAGGACGTTGGTTGCCCTGTCTTTTTTGCGATACCGGCGGTTGATCGCGCGGGATTTCGCCGGAGAGAGGGCGACAACGGCAACTTCCTTTGGAAGTTGCCGTTGTATGACAGACGACAAATCCTTGACAATCCGCTTAAAAAATGATAGATTTTTCGGCGTGCGTAGGATGAGTTCCTTCATTGTTTTTGTACCTCAAAGAGGGGTAGTGAAATGGCAGAACAGAACCAACCCATAGTAGTTCGACCTTGGATGTCGTTATTGCTCGTTCTGGGGGTCGCGCCTTTTCTCTTCATTTATGGTTTCGATCTCATCGGAGATAAGCTTGCAGAAAACTTCGGTGGTGGAGCAAAATACTATGGCCGTGGCATTACTGTTCTTCTGATCGCGGTTTTCTATGTATGCGCAATAGTACTGTTTTGCCGTAGACGACGGACAAGGCAGTAAACTTGACGCTCCTGTGAATAATCCCATGGGAGCTTTTTCTTTACAGTTTTTCATCCAATTCTTTTCTGGTGATTTCTGCTTGCTGAAGAATGGAGTGGAGCGTGCCGATGAAAAGTGGCTTGGGATGGACGGAAACAGAAACGCGCCTGCCGTTGGCGTGTTTCAACCGAACATGGCTACCTTTTTTATTGATCACGAAAAAACCCAGCTTTTGCAGGGCTTTGACCACATCCTTTGGAAATACTTCCCTGCTCGCCATGATGCGCTATGTAGGAACCACAACACGAGCCATGGTAATAAAGTCGGCTGCGTGTTCCACAGGCACCGGCTGTTTTTCTTTGCGCAGGCACTCCAAATGGAACGCGATCAACCCCCGGATATTTCGCAACGCTTCCTCCACCGAGTCCCCGTCGGTCGCAATACCCAGTACCGGCACCAGTGCGGTAAAGCCCGGCTCCCCGGATCCGGTTCGAACATCCGGGGTTATCACCACACGATAGTCCATATATTTCCGGCGCTTCATAATGAAAATATTAAACTTTTGAAACGGCTATGTCAACAGCCGCTTCACCGCCGCTGATACGCGATCTCCAGAGGCACGGCCGGCGATGGCTTGCATGGCTGATTTCATGACACGGCCAAAATCATCTGCAGATGCTCCTGTTACGAGAGGTAGAATGAGTGTTTCTATTTCTTTGTCGCTGATTTCCGCGGGCAGGTACGGCTCCAGCATAGTCAATTCTGTGGCCTCTTTCTCCGCCAAATCCGTACGTCCCGCTTTTTGGAACTCCGCGATGCTGTCGCGGCGTTTTTTGACTTCGCTTTTCAAAACACTTGCCTGCTCTTCATCGCTCAATGCGGCATCTGGGTTCTTAGCCCTTTTTTCTATCTCTTTATTTTTGAATGCCGCCAGAACCATGCGCAGAACGCCAAGCCGCTCCGCATCGCGGTTCTTCATTGCGATCTTCATCTCGTGCTCAATGGTTTCCTTGAGTCCCATAGGGTTATCGCGCGGCGGTGGTCGGCGAGCGGCGGATGCCACGGCCTTTTTTATCCGGCAGAGCTTTACCCAGTTTTTCAAGCCGCGTGCGTTCGCGGGCGAGCGTGATACGGCGCAAGGCGCTCTCGCGCGACTGGCGCTTGGTTGCTTTACCTTTGTGGAATTTCAGCTTCCTCGCCTGCACCAAAATCCCCGACTGCTGGACCCTGCGGGTAAAGCGGCGCACCATAGCGCCCGTGGTCTCGTGTTCTCGTTTTCTGACTTCTACCATATCGTTCGTGTTTGAAATGTTTAAACGTTTAAATTTTTGATTGTTGGCTTCTGTTCTTTCCATCCGCCGAGTATGTGCAGGTGCAGATGATCCACCATCTGTCCGCCCTCCCGGCCGACATTGAACAGCAGTTTATATCCCGCAAGTCCCCGCGCCGCGGCAATGTCTTTTGCCGCGTGGAGCAAGGCCGCTATGACAGTATCATGCTCGGGCGTCAATACCGCGACGGACGCGACGTGTACTTTCGGGATAACCAGGACATGCACCGGCGCTTTGGGGTGAATGTCGCGGAATGCTTTTACCTCGGCGTTTTCAAATACGACATCCGCCGGTAACGCGCCCTGGGCGATTTTGCAGAATATGCACCCCATCAGTATTTTTTCAATTTTTTCTTCAGAAAATCTACAAGCTTGTCCTGCGACACGGTCTCCTGTATGCCTGACCCGACTTCCCTGACAATTACCGTCCCGTCCAGCGCTTCTTTTTGTCCTAGAATTACGGCAAACCGCGCACCCAGACGCTCGGCAATTTTCAACTGGGTCTTGATTGAATCGCGGCCGAGCGATTCTTTTGCCTCTATCTCGCCCTCGCGCAATGCTTCCAAAATCTCAAAACTCCGGCGCTTGGCCAAGTCACCCAATTGCACGAAAAAGACCTCAACCGTTCCCTGCTGGTTTATCTCCTCCTGTCGCGCAAGCGCTCCTGCCACAGTTTCTAGAAACATGATGCCTACGACAACCGGCAGTTCCTTGCCGCCGATGAGTGACGCGGCATGGGACAGACGCCCTCCTTCGGCCAGCACCTGCTTGCCCATAGGCGCTTGCGGCAGAACCTGGCTGACAGATTCCGGCACCGGCATGGGCGCCTCCGCATTATCCGGAGATGGCGCCATCGTCTGTGGTTGACGGGGCAAGGGCTCTTTGCGCTCAAGCAACAGTTCAAAGATAACCTCACTGTACCATGAACCGTCCCTGAAAAACTTGGGATCCAGGAAATACGGAATTTTGGCTTCGTCCAGGAATTCCAGGAGCGAGCGCAACTGTTTTTTACACCCGTCACAGAGAAAATCAAGCACTTGCGGGGCTGAAGCCGCGATGCTCCGGCACCGTTCTTCTGTACATGAAAGAATACGGGTAGGTATTTTTTTCAGATCGCGCTTGGAACGAGTACACAGACGCGCCGCGTGTCTTCGGAAGTAACTGCCCAGCGATGCCCTGTATGAGCCGCGGCATGCGGCACATCCGATGGCATTGAGGCGCAGTTCAATGGAGCGATCGTTGATGCCCAGTTCCGCGGTGGCGCGGTAAAAGACCTGGGCAATGCCGGTCTCTGCCACCGCACTCTCCTCGCCAATGATGACCACTCCCCACTCATCGCGGGCAACAATGGCATTACCCGCTGACACCGGAAGCTGGCAAAATCCGTGCGCGTGGAAGAACAACTTCACCGGATGCGGCATATCCTGCATGCGATGCGAGAAGTATGCGCGTATCGCGCCGATGGCGCCCGACGGCGTCAGCAAAATATCCTCGCCGCTCTGGACTTTGCATCGCGCAAGCGGCCATTCGTCCAGCATACCCGCACGAACGAGCGGCGTGAGGACTGCCGCTTGCTCCAGAGGAGAGGTGATTATTTTCTCAAAACCGTAAAAACGCGCGATGGTGCTGGCCGTATGTTCTATATCGGCAAAGCGGACGGCGTCACGGGGCAGGCGGTCCAATTGATGCATCCATTCCTCAATCTTTTTTTTCATCATAACGGTCAATCTAGTAGTTGAATGCCTCTCCAGTGACCGGACCAAAGCGGCCGACGGGCCATGCGCGAAAAACTGCGCGCCCCACGAGCATGTCTTCGGGCAGGACGCCCCACAGGCGCGAATCAGAACTGAAGTCGCGGTTGTCGCCCATCACAAAATACTCACCCGCGCCGAGTTTTGTCTCCACGGACGGATGGGTTGATCTGCCGGGCAGATCAAGATACTGCTCCTGCAGGGTAAATCCTTCGGGGTACTGGTCGTTGAAAATCATCACAGTTCCCTTTTCTATCTTTATTCGCTCGCGCGGGAGTCCGATGATGCGTTTGATAAAAAACTGGCGCGGGTCGCGGGGATAGTGGAACACAATGGTCTCCCCTCGCTGGGGTTCGCGGAAGTAATACGACGCCTCATCAATGATGAGATATTCCCGGTCCATAAATGTCGGCTCCATGGATGCCCCGCGCACCACGAACGGCTGGGCTATGAAATAGCGGATGGGGATAATGATCGCGGCCGAGATGAGTAGCACCCGCACCACCTCTCCAATTTCCGCGAATACTCGTGACACTTTGGATGCCGTCGGCTCTTGCACGGTTTCGGGAACGAACGGCGGGGTATGACTGTCCTGTGCTTCGGACTGATGTTCGGACAATTTGCTTTCCTGCATCCGTATATTATAGTAGTTTTTATAGGAATTGCAACCCCTTATGATGCTTATCATCGGACTCGGTAATCCGGGTAGTGTTTACGAACGCACCCGCCACAACATTGGCAGGGACATTGCCTCCGCGTGCGCGGCGGCACATGATTTCCCCGCGTTTCGTTTTGAAAAAAAATGGAGCGCCCAGGTTGCGGAAGGAAAAATCGGCAAAGCAAAAGCCGTAATCATCCTGCCCGATACGATGATGAATAAGTCCGGAGCCGCGATTGCTCCGGCGGCACTGTTTTATAAAACCAAACCGAAAGATATTTTTATTATTCATGATGACGCAGACATCCCGCTGGAGTATACCAAGCTCTCATTTGGCAAACGATCGGCCGGACACAAGGGTGTGGAGTCCGCCATACGCGCGCTCAAAACCCGCGAGTTTTGGAGATTTCGCATCGGCATCGGAGGAAAACGCGACATCCCCGCCGAAAAACTCGTCCTTAAAAAATTCACGCCCGATGAACAGCGTGCCATGAAAAAAATCACCAAACGCACCCTCGAAGCCATTGCCGTCATTGCCGCCGACGGCCCCGAGCGCGCAATGAATGAATATAACCGGTAGTCATATGCGACATACTGAATCTGCAGGCGAAGTAGCCCGCCACGAAGAACAAGAACACAACCTTACGCCCGAAAAGGCATGGACATTGTTTTTTAATTCCTATCTCTTCTCGCAAGGAAGCACCTCGTTGCAAGATACTATTTTCAAATGGCTCCACGCGCAATACCCTGATTGGCGCATCGCCGAGGAACATATGGATCACATCTCTCATGTTGGTCCGAAAAGAATCGGACGTTACATATCCTCTCAGGCAAGCGGACATAAAGCAACGCCTCCCGAGGCCATTAGAAACAGTGTTATTCAAGAACTCGCTGCACTTCAAACCACATTTGCTGAACCACTCCCTGCCGTATCGGATGTTTTGGAAAACTATAAAAAAACTCTCGTAGAGGCCATCGCTCGTGAGAGTATAGAGCGTGATTACAGATTTCTCATAGTAAACCAGCGGCCGTGGGGACCTTTACCACAGACACAGGAAGAGATAGAAGCTTATGGGGACGAGGCGGAAAACCCGCCGCATACAAGAGGGATCAGCCACGTTATGCGCTACGCATTGGGAGGAGGGGAAGCACCGACCGAAGAATACACACTGATGTGGACAGAGGTCGCGCGATGGATCCGCGAACACATCATGACCAGCAATGATCTAGAAATGAGGGGACTGCGTGAAAAGCTTGTCCGCATCAACGAAGTCCACCGCAAATCCCAAAACGCAAAACTTGAAGATTCCGAAGGAGGGGAGGCATAACTTTTTCCATATCATGTGACCGATCAACCGCACAAAGAGCTCCTAATCGCATCGGTATGCCCCCAAAATCTGGAGCGGGATGTTTTGTGGTGGACGGAAAACCGCGACGCCATACAAAAAGCCGTGCATACGCATCCGTGGTGGCGGGACAACGCGCTGTTTTTAGAGCCGGATCTGGAAATGAAGCCGTCATTCCTCGTCCGCCGTCTCACGGATATGGGATATGAACGGACGGGTGTTGCCGCAGGCAAAGGGCTCTATGCCGTACACGGAGGCATTGTAGAAATATGGCCGGTCAATGCGGAATGTGGCTATGCGATTGAGTTTTCCGGCAACGCGATTGCCAGCATCCATGTCAAACATCCTCCGACTATCGAGGTTAAACCTCGCCGCTATGGAGGCTTAGCCTCCATACAAAAACTCGCAGAGGGAAGTTTTGTGGTGCATGCGGATCATGGCATTGGCATTTTCGGAGGTGTCAGCTCCGAAAAACCAGGGTTTTTTGAAATAGAGTACGCGCCGGCGGGTCACGGACGCGAGCCGGATAAACTATTTGTGCCCATAGACCAAAAAGACCGCCTCACGCCGTACGTCGGTTTTACCACGCCATCGGTACACCGACTTGGCGGATCGCTGTGGATGAATACGCGGCGAAAAGTGCGTGAAGACACGGAAAAGCTCGCGCGTTCCCTTTTGGCGCTGTACGCCAGCCGCCATGAAGTGCTACGACCGGCGTATACCGCGGAGCAAAGTTATATGGAACAGATGCGCGAATCGTTCGCGTGGGAACCGACCGAAGGCCAGCGCCGCGCCGAAGAAGAAATTGTATCAGACATGGAAAAAGACCGCCCCATGGATCGCGTGCTGGTCGGCGACGTGGGATTTGGCAAGACAGAGATTGCGATACGCGCCGCGGCGGCGGCCGTGTTTGCGGGAAAACAAGTCGCGGTGCTGGTACCCACCACCGTGCTTGCGGTACAGCATGAACGCACATTTGCCGAGCGCTTCGCAGAATTTCCCGTAACCGTACGCCTGCTCTCGCGCCTGACATCTCCGCACGATACCAAGGAAACCATGCGCGCTGTCGCGGATGGCCATGTTGATATTCTCATCGGCACGCATCGCCTACTTTCATCGGATATACGATTTAAAAACCTCGGTCTGGTGATCATTGACGAAGAACAACGCTTTGGCGTAAAGCAAAAAGAGCGTTTCAAACAGTTGGGGCCGGACACGGACATGTTGTCTCTGTCCGCAACACCCATCCCCCGCACGCTGTCCCTAGCGCTCGCGAGCATCCGCGACATCTCCCGCATTGATACGCCGCCTGCGGGCCGCACCGCAATCGCGACAGCCGTACTCCCGTATGGCGCGCGCGCCATCCGAGAAGCATTGTGGCATGAGCTTGACCGCGGCGGGCAGGCGTATGTCCTGCACAACCGCGTTGAAACCATCGGACACGCCAAACAAAAGATTGAAAATCTGCTCGCGCGGGATGGCAGAAAAAAACAAAAGCCGCGCATCGGCGTTATCCACGGCCGCATGGATGAGCGCGCGCTCATCCGAACCATGGACGCATTCCGCAACCGTGAGATTGATATTTTGCTTGCGACCACGATTATTGAAAACGGCCTAGACATTTCCAACGCCAATACGCTCATCGTGGACGATGCCACGCGCCTGGGACTTGCCGAAGCGCACCAATTGCGCGGACGCATCGGCAGGGGCGCCACGCAGGCATTTGCGTATTTTTTGTACCGACCGCGGCACTTGACCGAACGCGCGGCTGAACGCCTGGAGGCATTGAAAGAATATGCACAACTGGGCGCTGGATATGACATTGCGCTCCGTGATCTGGAGATACGGGGTGCGGGCAACATACTCGGACGCGAGCAATCGGGTGCGGTCAATAAAATCGGTCTGAATCTGTATTGCCAAATGCTGGCCGAAGCAGTGGAGACCTTGCGACAGCAATAAAAACTCTTGTCGCAACATTAAAAATGAGGGGCCAGCAGGTCCCTCATATGATCTATAAACGACGACAGGATCCGTTATGCCGGGTGATGCTCTCTCGCTATCTCCTCAAGAGAGGATAGAAATGCGTCAAGAGCGTCAGTGGCATTGTGCCGAAAGTCCGCGTGCAAGGCCATATACCGCGAACGGACACGGCGAATGGTGTCGGTCATGTATGCGCTGACCGCATGGCGACCATACCGCATGCACTCGGAAAGATGCTCCGTAACCTTCGCAAGTTCTGCTGTGAGTTCCTCTTGAAACGCATCAACGGCAAGCACATGCTCCGTCACTTTCCGCAGATGATGGCCTTTGGCGCCAAAGGCCAATGCTTCACGCAGAAGCGCCGGCTTATGCAGGAGTATTCGCAGGAGAAACCGCATGTACGCCGGACCCTCAACAGAGCACAACTGCCCGAGCGTGTAGACGCAGAAACGAAGCATTTGGCCGACCGTCAGCGGGGTCTGTGCGCTCACCGGACGCCCGCTCCGGTCAATGGACTGGAGCATATCCCAACAACGCCGGAAATAATGCTCCAGTCCTCGATCGTAGATCGTATTCAACACTCTCTTATAGCCGTCAACGAGTGTTTGTGGGGGCATCTCCGGAATGAAATTGAGTCGGGTCGAGATGTTTTGGCCAGTTGTGTCGCCCAACAGACGACCTTCTCTCTGAAGCCGGTGGTACAAATCCGTACCCTTGAGCGCCGTGAGCATTCCCTCCATCGCCGTCGCAATCTTGGCGGCCTGGATAAACTGGATATGCGCATCAAACGCATCGGGCCCGTCCCCGTCAAGACCGAGGATAAATCCTCCCAGCACTTCCAGACCCTTGCAGTGCAGCATCTGTACGGCATGGAGTGAATATTCCGGATCTGTTGTGTCTACATTTTGTCCCTTCTTGGTTTTGATCAGCGCTTCGGGCGTAGGTGTTTCAATGCCTACGAAAACCGAAGTAAATCCCGCCGCAACCATAGCATCCACCAATTCTTCATGATCCACGAGATTCATGGACGCTTCCGTGAGGAGATTAAACGGATACTGGCGCGCGCGTTGCCATTCCGCAAACGCCTTTAAAAATCGCAGCGCATCCCGCCTGTTCCCGATGAAATTGTCATCCACCAAAAACAAACGGCCGCGATATCCAAGCTCATACACCATCTGAAATTCAGCGAGCATTTGCTCATTGGTTTTGGTGCGTGGAATCCGTCCGTACAGCTTGGTGATGTCGCAAAATTCGCAGTCAAACGGACATCCGCGCGAAAATTGCAGAAGCATAGACGCATAATCGCGCACGCGTACGAGATCATAGCGGGGCGGGGGCGTCAGGGTGATCGCCGGACGCTCGGGGGCAGGAGTGATGTGGCGCGCCGTACCCGATTCAAGGTCGTGGAGAAATAGGGCAAACGTCTGTTCCACTTCGCCTAGAAGCAGATAATCAACATCGTCTATTTCTTCCCAATATGACGTGGGGTGAGGGCCTCCGGCGACAACTGGTTTGCCAATGCGTTTGCAACGCGCCACTACATCTGCATGAGAACGGCGCTGTACAATCATGGTAGATGTGCATACCAGATCTGCCCACGCAATGTCGTGATCAGTAAGCGAACGCACATTCATGTCCACGAGACGCAGATTATAATCCGCAGGAAACATCGCCGCTATGGTCAGCAGGCCCAAAGGCGGCATAGACGACTTCTGTCCCAAAAACCGTAACGCGAACTTGAAACTCCAAAACGAGGACTCAAACTCGGGATATACCAGTAAAGCGTTTCGCATGGCCTTTATCTCCAAAGATCATGGTCTCTATTGGAAAGGGACTGTCTTAAATTGTATATCCGCAGATACAGCCGTTGCAAGCAGAAAAATTATCGGTCTCCTGTGCTTTATTGCCAAATGTGCCTGATTCGCATACGGTTGAGGGAAATGACCGACGGAGAAATAGTTTTTCTCAACGCGTTCAGCACAATTCCGGGCGTGGGTGCGGTGACCATGCGCGCGCTCAAGGATCATTTCGGATCATACGAGGCCGCGTGGCGCGCGGATACCGTGCAGTATGCGGCAGTGCATCTGGATACGTCGGCGCGCGTAGCACTGATGGCAGGGAAGCGTATGGTGCATCCGGCAGGAGCTTTGCGCCGCGTTGCAGAGACAGGAGCGTGGATGATGGCCGAAGATGATCCGTTGTATCCCCCGCTTCTCAAACATATTCATTCGCCTCCTGCAATCCTCTATGGCAAAGGACAGAAATCGGCGCTCACGCCCGAGATCTGCGGCATCGCCGTCGTGGGCACGCGCCGCCCTACGCCATACGGCATTTCCGCCGCAGAACATATTGTCCAAGGATTGACATATGCCGGCATTACGGTTATAAGCGGACTGGCGACGGGCATTGATACCAAGGCGCACAAAACGGTGCTGGAACACGGCGGGACTACGGTTGCCGTGCTCGGCTCCGGCATTGATTCCGCATCACTGTTCCCGCCGGAAAATCGCATGCTCGCCGAGCGCATTGCCCAGTCCCCCGGCGCTGTGATTTCCGAATATGCGCCGGGTACGCCGGCGGTCAAAGAGCACTTTCCCATGCGGAACCGCATCATCGCAGGACTCGCACGGGGCACGTTGGTCGTGGAAGCCCGTGAAAAATCGGGCGCCTTGATCACCGCGCGCAGCGCATTGGAAGAAAATCGGGATGTGTTCGCGGTACCCGGCTCCATTTTCTCGGCGGTGTCTGCGGGCCCGAACCGACTCATCCGTGAGGGTGCGCGCGTGGCCATGGGACATGGGGATATACTGGAAGAGTTGGGCATCGTTGCCCCGTCTGCAGTGCATGAGACACACCATGAATCACTGACGGAGAAGGAGCGCATGATACTCGGCCTCATGGAACACCCCCTCGGCATTGACGACATCCGCGAACAGACCCGCCTTCCGGTGCCGGAGATTATGGCAACACTTTCCCTGCTTGAACTAAAACAAATGGTCCGGGGCGTCGGCGGCGATATATTTCAAAAGGTATAATGGCAAAAAATAGGAAAAATCTCGTGATCGTAGAAAGCCCCAGCAAGGGGCGCACTATATCCCGCTTTCTCGGCGATGATTTTATCGTGGAATCCAGCTATGGCCACATCAGGGATCTGCCCTCATCCAAGCTCGGCGTTGATGTGGAACACAATTTTGCCCCGCACTATATCATTCCGCTCAAAGCCCGGGCTAACGTAAAGAAATTGAAGAGTATCACCGCAAAAGCCGATACCGTCATCCTCGCAACTGACGAGGACCGCGAAGGAGAAGCAATCGCGTGGCACTTGAGCGAAGCGCTCGGTTTGGGCACCGCCAAAGGACCCAGGACGCAACGGATTGTTTTTCATGAGATCACCGAACGCGCGATCAAGGAAGCGTTGGAACACCCGCGCGATCTGGATATGCATCTCGTAGATGCCCAGCAGGCGCGGCGCGTACTGGACCGGCTCGTGGGATACAAGCTCTCGCCATTTTTGTGGAAAAAAATATATCGCGGCCTGTCTGCGGGGCGCGTGCAATCGGTCGCGGTGCGGCTGATCGTAGAGCGCGAGCGGGAAATCCAGGCATTTGTTCCCCGCGAATATTGGACCGTCAGCGCCCAACTTGCCAAGACCGGCCGCACCGAAGTTTTTACCGCATTGCTTGCAAAAATTGACGAGAAAGCGGTTGAAAAATTTGATATTGAACATAAAGAGCGCGCCGACAATGTGGTGGCTGATCTCCAGGGCGCCTCATGGCAGGTGGAAACCGTAGAAAAGCGCGCGGTCACCAAAAATCCCCTGCCGCCCTATACCACATCCACCCTTCAACAGGACGCGTTCCGCCGCCTCGGTTTTTCCGCAAAGCAGACCATGCGCGTGGCCCAGCAATTATACGAAGGCATCCCCCTGGGTCCCGCAGGTCCGGTCGGGCTTATTACCTACATGCGCACGGACTCGCTCAATCTGGCGGAAAGCGCTATTGCCGACGCTCATCGGTTTATCAAAAAAGAATTTGGCGACACGTATACACTGGCCGCACCACGCCGTTTCAAAACCAAATCCAAGGGTGCCCAGGAAGCGCACGAAGCCATCCGTCCCACCGACCCTTCGCGGACACCGGAGAGCGTCATGCCTTTTCTGGATCGCCGGCAATTCCGGCTCTACGACCTGGTGTGGCGACGTTTTATGGCAACCCAGATGCCACCTGCTATCTTTGATGCAACGGGTATCGATATCGTTGCATCAAAGATAGCAATCCCAAATCCCAAATCCCAAATCCCAAATTCTTCTTATGTATTCCGGGCCACGGGACAAACCCAGCGATTTGACGGTTTTCTCAAAGTATACCCGGTGAAATTTTCAGAAATGTCTCTGCCGGACGTGGCTCCCCAAGACGCGCTGGGCATGCAACGCCTCATTCCGGAACAGCATTTTACCGAGCCACCCCCGCGCTACACCGAAGCAACGCTCGTCAAAACACTGGAAACACACGGCATCGGCAGGCCGTCCACGTATGCACCTATCATCTCAACCATTCAGGACCGCAAATATGTAGAGCGCCACGACCGCAGGACGCTCAAGCCCACCGAGGTCGGCTTTCTCGTCAACGATCTTCTGGTCGCACACTTTCCCCAGGTCGTGGACACGCAGTTCACCGCGAAAATGGAGCAGGAGTTTGATGCCATCGCGGAGGGGAACATGGCGTGGCAGCCGGTCATCAAAGAATTTTATGAGCCCTTTGCCAAGAATCTTGAACAAAAGTACGAAGAAGTAAAAAAGCACCACACGGATGAGGCGACGGAAGAGGTGTGCGAGAAATGCGGAAAGCCGATGGTCATCAAATTCGGCAGATTCGGCAAATTTATGGCGTGCACCGGTTTTCCCGAATGCAGAAATACCAAGCCGCTTGCCGGACAGGAGAAACCGTCCCCGCAAAAAATTGATATGGCGTGTCCGAAATGTACCGAAGGAGACGTCATCATGCGGCGCACCAAGCGCGGAAAAATGTTTTACGGCTGTTCCCGATACCCCCAATGCGACTGGGCCTCATGGGACGACCCGCGCAATCCGCCAAAAGAGAAAAAAGGAAAAGAGGAAACGTCATAACACGATATGTGCAAAAGATATGCTATAGCATATCTTTTGCACATATCGTGTTACTTCGTCATCTGTCAGTGGGCTCCTTGGCGCGTTATAGCTCGTGTACGAGCTTGCGCAGGATGCCTTTGAGTTCCTCCTCCGAGTAAAACTCCACCACGATTTTGCCCCGCTCGCCTAGTTTTTCCAGCTTTACTTTCGTGCCCAGCGCCTCTTCCAGGCGCGACTCCCACATACGGAATTGCGGATCCCCGACGCGGGATGCCCGCGTGCGAGGGACCAGCGTCTTGCCCGAGATTTGGCGCGCGCGGTTTTCTGCCTCGCGCACGGTCATACGGTGTTCTGTCATCTCGGCGTAGAGTTGGCGCTGGAGTACCGCATCGTCGCCTGCCATGAGAATTGCGCGCGCCTGTCCCTCGCTGATGCGTCCCTGCGACAGACCATCCTGAATTTCAGCCGGCAGAGTCAGGAGCCGGAGGGTGTTGGTGATCGCCTCACGCGATTTGCCGACACGTGTGGATATTTCCCTCTGCATCAACTTGAACTCATCAATCAATTGCTTGAATGCTTTTGCCTTTTCAATCGGATTGAGATCCTCGCGCTGGACATTTTCAATGAGCGCCAGTTCCAGGCGGATGCGGTCGTCGGGAACACCGCGCCGTATCATGGCGGGAATCTGCGAGAGGCCAGCCATGCGTGCCGCACGCCACCGCCGCTCGCCCGCGATCAGCTGATACCGCACGGCAAGACCGCCCGGCGTCTCAATTTCCCTTTTGGTCACGAGAATCGGCTGGAGTATGCCATGCTCGCGTATGGAATCCGACAGATCTTTCAGAGCGCTTTCTACAAACTCGCGCCGCGGCTGATACGGATTGGGATCAATTTTATCTATCTCTATCCAAAACACCGAATCATCGCGGCGGGGAACAAAATGGTCTTCATAGGTGCGTGCCTGCCCCGTGTTTACAGGCACCACCGGCGGCTCCGGCACAGGTGATGAAGGGAGCGTCATGTCCGGCGTGGGCTCCTCAAGGAGAGGTGCCGCAAGAACGGCGGGCGATACAGCGTCTGCGATGGTGGACTGCGGGCGCGGCAAGGCAGGCGGTACTTCGTCCGGATCTTTGTCGGGAATCAGTGATGCAAGTCCTCTGCCTAGGGGGTCGCTCATGCCATTTTTATGCTTTCAATTTTTAATATCTCCTCCGCAAGGCGGCGGTATGCTTTTGCGCCGTGGCTATAGGGCGCGTACTGCACGATGCTTTTTCCATGCGACGGCGCTTCCGCGAGCATGACGTTGCGCGGTATGACCGCCTGAAACACGTAGCCCGGAAATTTGCGGCGGATTTCTTTGGCAACCGCGCGATGCAGACGCGACGTGCGGTCGTACATGGTAAGCAATGCGCCCATCACGCCTATTTTTGCCTTCAGATTGGTGTTTATCATCTGTATCGTCCGCAGGAGATCGGCAAGTCCTTCCAGCGCGTAATACTCGCACTGCACCGGAATGATGATTTTCTGCGCCGCCACTAGGGCATTCAACGTCAGCAGTCCCAAGCTCGGCGGCGAATCAACGATGATAAAATCGTACCGCTGTCGCACATCTGCCAGAATCCCCTTCAGTTTATACTCGCGTGCAGGCATGTCAACGAGTTCTATGGTGGCACCCGCAAGCGCCGGAGACGCGGGCAGGAGGTCAATGCCTCCGAATTTTGTTTTTACCATTACAGTTTCCACCGGAATCCTGCCAATGAGCGCGTGATAGACGCTTTGTTCTATTTTTCGGGGATTCACACCCATACCGGATGTCGTATTTGCCTGCGGGTCAAAATCAACCAGCAATACTTTTTTTCCATATGCGCCCAGAAACGCGCTGATCGCCTGACTGGATGTGCTCTTGCCCACCCCCCCTTTCTGATTGCACAACGTAATCACCAGCGCCATAGTTCCTTTAGTTTAGGACAAAACAAGCCGTGCTTCAATTGAATTATATGCATTTTTGATGTAGAATGCCTCCATGGGCGAGTGTCGGAACTGGCAGACGATCACGACTCAAAATCGTGTGGGGGAAACCCCGTGTGGGTTCAAATCCCACCTCGCCCACTTTCTATGCCCAAACCAAAACTTCCGTCAAAAGAGTTTACATGGACACCGGAACTTGCCTATTCCGTCGGTCTTTTGGTCACCGATGGTAATCTTTCAAAAGATGGCAGGCATATGTCTCTCCGGTCTTCGGATAAAGATCTCTTGGAGACCTTTAGAATATGTCTTCACCTGAAAAATCGCATAGCTCAGACGTACAATAACGGTTATGCAGTAAGACCAAGCTATAGGATCCAATTCGGCAACGTACAGTTTTATGACTGGTTGCTACGTATAGGACTCTTCCCTGCCAAGACATACACTATCGGGAAAATACAAATTCCCGGAGAATATTTTAGGGATTTTCTTAGAGGACATCTCGATGGAGATGGCTCAATTCTCACATATAGTGATGATTATAACGTTTACAAAGGAAAACGCTATCTAAATACCCGTATCTACACTAACTTTATTTCTGCAAGTAAGAGACATATTTTATGGCTTGCTCGCATGATACGAAGCCGTGCATCAGTGCAGGGAAATATAGAACGAAGTAATGCAAAAGAAAATAGAGTACCGATATGGAAAATAAGATTTGCCAAATATGAGTCACTGACCCTCCTCCGTTGGATATATTATCGGAATAGATTACCTTCACTCAAAAGAAAGCGCCGACTTTCTGAAGCGCTCCTCAAACGGGTGAGGAATGATAGACTTGTTCGTTAAACTCTGTATGGATATCTCTCAAAAATTAGGATGTTTGTTCTGCGATCTTTTCACTGATGGTTCCAGAACATTCCTCCAAACAACACATTTTTTCGTTATCCTTGATAATTTTCCAGTAAATAAGGGTCACACTCTCATCATTCCCAAAGCACACAGCGCGGATGTTTTCTCTCTCCGCGCGGACGAATGGTCTGACTTTCCGCACACACTCCAGAAAACCAAATCATTCTTGGACCACAAATTTCATCCCGACGGATACAACATCGGCATAAATTGCGGTGCCTCCGCAGGACAGACCATTTTCCATACGCACATCCATGTGATCCCGCGTTATGCGGGAGATATAGATGACCCGCGCGGCGGCATCAGAAATTTTAAAGAACCCGTCAAAAAGTATATCGTCTGATGTCCGTACTCCTGGGGTTTGGAGTTCCCTCGCCTTCAGGCGGTAAGTCCCAATCTGTGCGCTTCCAGCGCACAGTGGTTGAATTGAAGCGGTCTTGAATCATTGCCAGCAAAGGAATACCGAAGTACAGAACAGAACCCCACACTTGACGCTTCTCCAGTAGACCGCTATTATATCGCTATGCAATGAGTATCGGAATTTATGAAACAGTTCATGTTTCCAAACATCACCTTTACCATTCAGGTCTTCCGGGAAGGCCAGGTATTTGTCGCGCATAATTCGGAGCTTAACGTTTCCAGCTGTGGCGACACCATGGAAGAGGCCCGAAAAAATCTGAAGGATGCCGTGCGGGGCTTCTTGAAATCAGCGCATAAAATGGGGACGCTCCAAAATATCCTGGAAGACGCAGGGTATTATTTCCGCAAGAACGGATGGCAAGACCCTCAGTTGATGGTTATGGATCGATTTTCTATAACCGCATAATGAACGTTTGTGCCACGTATCGTTCCCATACATTATAAAAAACTCGTGCGCGTATTTGAGCAAAACGGTTTTGTTTGTGATCGCCAAGAAGGCGATCATTTAATTTATGTGCGCAGGGGAATCCCACGACCAATTGTTATACCGATGTACCGCAGTATTCCGATTTTCATCATCAAAAATAATCTTACTATAGCCGGTATTTCCCGCGAAGAATATTTCCGGTCCCTGTAATTATGATCATCACACCCATAAAAACCCGGACGATGATGCCGCCCCGAGACGATCTCTACGGGGTCATGCGTATGGCCTTGCCGAAACTTCCTGAACGCTCGGTGCTGGTCATTACGTCAAAAATCGTAAGCATCGGAGAAGGCCGTTGCATACCCAAGGAGCACTATCCTGACAAAGACGTGCTCATCAAAAAAGAAGCGGATAAATATCTTCCGCGCGAAGAAACGCCGGGTACTTGGGTGATGCACACGCTCAAACGCAATATCTTTATTCCCTCGGCCGGTATTGATGAGTCCAATTCGGGAGCGTACTATACGCTTTGGCCAAAAGATCCGCAGGCGTCGGCACAAAAAATCTGGAAGATGCTCCGCCGAGCATACCGCATAAAAAATCTTGGCATCGTCATCTCCGATTCTCACTCCGTACCTCTGCGCCGCGGCATGATGGGATTTGCCTTGAGTTATTACGGATTCCAGCCGCTGAAAGAATACCGCGGCACCAACGATCTCTTTGGCCGCGAAATGAAAATGACGCAGAGGAATTTTCCTGATGCGCTCGCTACAGCCGCGGTTATGGCCATGGGTGAGGGCAATGAATCCATGCCGCTCGCCCTCATCCGCGATATTCCGGACATAACGTTTGGAACCCGCACGCCGAAATCGCGGTTTCCTCACTCATCGTTTGAAATCAAAACCAGGGAGGATCTCTACTATCCCTTCCTCTCTGCGGTGCGTTGGAAAAAAGGCGGCGGAGGAATAGAGTATCCTTACGAAACCAGAAAAATTCCGTCTCTCCGGCGCACGATGCCTTCGCGGAGTACGACGGCGTAGACGCCCGCGCAGTTTTCATGGCGCAGAGCAACGTGCGAGAGAATGCTCATATTTTTCTCGCCCGTATCGGGATCAAGAGCGATCACTTGGCAGCGGATATCTTTTTTGGAAATTTCTATCACGAGTTTCTCCCCTATTTGCAATTTCTTTCCGACCAGCGTGTCCTCATAGAACGCTGTATTCGTATCCCACGCCGCATAGATGTTTGCCCGAAACCGCCTATGATCCAGGGAAATATTCATTTCTTTTTCCAAAGCCCGCAGGGTCGCCATACCGAAAAGCGAGAGCGGCCGGCTGTCCTGTGAGCCACGGTCTGAAAAACGCGCATACAGATCTCTGTCGAATCTTTCTTTCAAAAAAGCCGTAAAGATGGGATCGTCAATCGCATACTCTGCGCCGTCCGGCGTCTTTACCAATATGGCATACTGCTCACGCACAGGATATGGGATTGCGACCGCAGGCATAGCGGAAAATCGCGGCACAAAATGGATGAGTTCCGCCGCATCGCGGGCAGAAAACCAAGGAAAATTCGCTTGTTCTTTCTGTTTGTCTACGAGCGACCAGACACGGTCGCCGACGATGCCAGTATAGGCAGCAAACGCTTCAGCGATTTCTTCGCCCGCCATGCTTTTGACGGGATACCGGCGAAGTTTTTCTACGCTCCCGATTTTTTCCATAAAGGTTTCGTTATGAGATGATGAGCCGTCCACGCGCCTATGATACCGACGGCTATGCCGCCTACGATATCGCTCGGCCAGTGTACACCCACGATGACGCGGCTCGCGCCGATGACACATGCCAAGAGAAAAAATATGACACCTGCTTTGCGGTGGTAAAAATACACAGCCACGGCAATGGCGAATGCGAGCGTCGCGTGCCCTGATGGGAACGACCGCTCCATGGCATGGGTAATAAGCTGATGGGAAAGTGCCTGCACCTCGTAGGGACGACTTCGGGCGAGCAGGATCCGGAGCGGCTCGGCAATGATGAGGCGGCTGATAAGAGCAGAAGCCGCCGCCGACCAAAACAATGAAATCGTTTTTTTTCTAAAGTCGGAGTTTTTTGAAACAAAACTAGATATCGTCCAGAGAATTATGGCCGCTATCATCACATACAAAAGATACACGGCGCAGAAGACAACCACGCCATCTATAAACGAGGACACTCCCGCCCACGAGTGGAGATATGTAAAAATCACTTTGTCAAAACCGGCAATCATTGTTTTGCAAGCGTCACTACGTTCTGCATAAGCACGGCGACTGTCAGCGGCCCTACGCCGCCCGGCACCGGCGCTAGATATGCCGCCTTTTTTGACACGGTTTCGGTATCTACATCACCCTTTATTTTCCCTTCCGATTCCGACGTCCCCGCATCTATCACTACGGCGCCCTCCCGTATCATATCACCCGTCACAATCCCGGGCTTGCCGATACCCGAAATCACGACATCAGCGCCGCGCACGCGTTCCACATCCCGCTCAACATCGGCGCCAATCAGCGTAAAATGCGCGTGCTCGCGCGTAAGCCACAGCGCCAGCGGTTTCCCCACCAGCATGCCCGCACCCAGCACCACGATGTGCTTATCCCGCCAATCAATGTCATACGCTTTCAAAAGTTCTGCGACGGCTCCTACGACCGGAGGCACAACACTGCTTTTTCCGGCAGAAAAATTACCCACCGCCCGCGCGGACAGCACGTCCGCGTCTTTTTCAGGCGGGATCGCGTTGAGAATATATTGCTTGTTGATGTGCGCAGGCAGGGGCAGTTGGATGATGACCGCGGTATTTTCTTTTTCATGCACAATATCGGCAATGCGCCCGCGCAACGCACTAGTCGTCACATCCGCCGGAAAGGGATACACGCGCACGTCAATGCCGACGCGCTCGCCCGCCTTTTTCTTTTCGCGGATGAAACTCGTGATCACCGGATCTTCGCCCACTACCACGACCGCAAGCCGTGGTTTTTTGGGCATGCCTGCAACGTCGCCTTTCACGGCATCCAGCATCCGTTCCGAGATCTTTTTTCCGTCAAGAAGGATCATAAATAGCGACACGCCTTAGCGCCTTAGTATGTGCTGCTTGTGCGACGTTCCACTTTATTTACTTCAATCACGTGGATGTCGCCGAGGATAGTATAAAAGATGCGGTAGTTGCCTACCCGATGCCGCCATACATCCACTTCGCCTCCCATCTTGATAATGTCCCCGCGCCACGGATCAACCTTGAAATCCAAAAGAGCCGCGATCACGCGCTCGCGATCTTGACGAGGGATCTTTTCAATATTCTTCCGTACACGATCAGGAACGCGTACCTCCCAGTTCATGCACGAGTTGGTCTATGGTTACGTACTCGCCGCGGGCCAACTCCTTTCTGCTTCTGGCGATGGCGCGCTTATCCGCGGCAGTGAGTCGCGCTGTAGGGATAACCCTCGGTTGATGCCGTACCAATGCTTCATATTCTGCACGCGGTAAAACCACCAAGTCGCCTTTTTGCGCCAATTTTTTGGGGATGGTAATGACATTCATACCGGCATGATAGGCGACAAATATAAAAAAGTAAAGAGGAGCCGCAGGGGGCTCCTCGTCTGTCGTGTCAGTAAAGATTTCACTTGGAACTTACAAAACACCCAATTCCCGCATCTGGCGCGGGGTTAAATCATCATCGGTGAAGTCCACGGCAATCTCGTTGCCATCGTGGTACACGATGCCCCTCGACACTACCCGCTGCACAGTGGCGCGCGCAATGAACACCGTGTTGCCAAGTCCTAACTCCCGATGCTGCGCATCTTTAAGGGCGTCTTTAATGGAGAAATGGGGAACCTTCTACAAAGATCGTTCACTTCTTTCTTAATACTCTTTATGCCGCCGCGCGTCAACGCCCTATGAATCAATCGCGCAATCTCACGCATCTCTCCCTCTTTCATCCCGCGGGTGGTGACCGCTGGGGTGCCGAGGCGTATACCCGACGGATCAAACGGCGGGCGCGGGTCAAAGGGCACCGTGGTACGGCTCGTGATGATCCCCGCCTGCTCCAGCATGTTTTGCGCCTGCAGTCCTGAAATATGTTTGTCCGTCAGATCCACGAGCATGAGGTGATTATCCGTGCCGCCGGAGACAATTTTGAATCCTTTTTTTTGTAGCGCCGAGGCAAGCGCTTTCGCGTTTTTCACGATCTGTTGCCCATATTTTTTGAACGACGCCTGCATGGCTTCTTTGAGGCACACGGCGATTGCCGCAGTCTGGTTGTCGTGCGGCCCGCCTTGCAGACCCGGAAATACGGCGCGGTTTACCGCGCGCGCAATAGTCATTTCTTTTTCTTTCTCCCTGCCGCGCACCATCCGATCAATGCGGGAAAAAATAATGGCACCCCGCGGCCCCCGCAGGGACTTATGCGTCGTGGTCGTCACCACGTCTGCATGGGGAAAGGGCGAGGGATGCGCGCCTGCGGCCACAAGTCCCGCGATGTGCGCCATGTCCACCATGAAATACGCGCCGACTGCTTTCGCGATTTCTGCGAACTTTTTGAAATCAATCGTGCGCGGATATGCGGTAAATCCCGCAAGAATCAGTTTGGGTTTTTCGCGAAGCGCAATCTTTCGCACCTCCGCATAGTCCAGATATCCGTCTTTTCCCACATCGTAATGTATCGGAGAAAAAAGACGGCCTGAAAAATTGACCGGATCCCCGTGCGTGAGATGTCCGCCCGAACGCAAACCCATGGCCATGAATTTCTCTCCGGGTTTGAGCAGGGCGAAATACACCGCCATGTTGGCGGGCGAGCCGGAAAGGGGCTGGACGTTCACGCTCCAGTTTTTTCCAAGGCCGAATAGTTTCCTCGCGCGCTCTTTTGCAAGTGTTTCCACCTCGTCAATCACCGCGTTGCCCGCGTAGTAGCGTTTGCCTGCGTATCCTTCGGAGTATTTATTGGTAAGCGCAGACCCCAATGCTTCGCGCACAGCCAAAGACGCGATATTTTCGGACGCGATCAGATCAATCGTCTCCTGCTGGCGTCGGGTCTCTGCCTGTATCAATCGCTCTATCTCGGGATCTGATTTTTTGAGAGGCGTCATGGGATCAACCTACACGTTTTTCTTGATTGCATCAACGACCGCAAGCGCGCGGCGGGTTTCTGCGACATCGTGTGTGCGGATGATGTCAGCGCCGTTGAGCACCGCAATCACGGCTTCGGCGAGAGACGCTTCCAGACGATCTTCCGCAGGCGGCACGTCCGCAAGACACAGCTCGTTTTTCAGCAGTAGGCCAATGTGACTTTTGCGGGATACGCCGATCAGAATGGGAAGACCAAGTTTTTTAAACTCCCCGAGACGCCTAATGATTTCCAGATTATGCTCCAGTGTTTTGCCGAACCCAATGCCCGGATCAATGATAAACTGCTCACGCCGCATGCCCTGCCGCACCCCCTCCGCAATCTGTGTTTCAAAAAAATCAGTGATGTCAGCAATCACATCGCCATAAGTTATCTCTCCATCCTGCATGGTAGCTGGCGTGCCGCGCACGTGATACATCGCAAACGGGCATTCGTAGCGCGCCACAACAGCGGCCATCTCCAGATCAAACATAAATCCCCCGATGCTGTTGATGATATCCGCTCCGGCATCCAATGCTTCCACCGCCACGCGGGATTTGTACGTATCCACCGAAATAATTATTTTCGGGCCGAGCCGCTCGCGCACAGCCCGAACTACGGGTATGACGCGCGCCAGTTCTTCTTCCAGAGAAACAGGCGTTGAGCCTGGCCGTGTGGACTCGCCCCCGATGTCTATGATGTCTGCGCCCTCTTCCGCGTGTTCAACGGCACGGGCAACTGCTTTTTCCACATCCAAGTATCGCCCGCCGTCATAAAAAGAATCGGGCGTCACGTTGAGCGTGCCCGCCACCAGCGTTTGTCTGCCGACGACGAGTGTCTTGCCTCGCGACAATGAAAACGTAACAAAATCTTTCATGTTATAAAATGGAGCGTGTAAGATTTCGGAGGCGACCATCTCTAATCGCCTCCGAAAATGATCAGCCAAAGAACTACGAAGTCATGCGTCATTTATAACGCCGCACTGTCCTTCTCGTAAAAGATCGTTTCCCAAGGAACGCCCTGCGTGATTCGCCCGACTTCCCGATAGCCATTCTTCAGATACAGTTTCTGTGCCGCGACCTGAAGAATTGTCGTATTAAGGTGGATGGCACGGTATCCGCGCCTGCGTATCTCATCCTCCAAAGCGGTAAGGACCGCCTGCCCGTATCCGCGGCCTTGCCGCATTGGCAGTACCCGCATGCGCTTGATTTCCGCGCGTTCAGGTGAAGTCCGTCTGAATGCCCCCATCGCGACGACAACACAATCATTGATCGTACCAACCAGAAATGCTCCTCCGCTCCGGGTATAAGATTGCTCAATATCCTCAAGATCGCTGTCCCATGGTCCGCTTTTTGTCCAAGCGCCGATCGCTTGCAGAGCAGCACGGTGTAAATAGAGAACCGCTGCATCGTCACGGGACTGAAATGGCCGGATACTGAACTCCCTTGTTACGGGCTCCTTGTCGGAGATAAGGCGATTTCTCGCAATATACAACAAGACATCACCCGCGGATAACCTGCGCAGCCACAATGCTTCGTTGGATGAAAGATCTATCTCCATCTCACGCCTCCTTTTAATGAACAGAACAAAAACCTGCCCGAACAGGGCAGGTTTCGCGGCCTTGACCATTCAAGACCTGCCCTCTCGATCAGGAGAAGAAATCGCCACGGACGAAACTTGACCAAGTTTTGACGCGCCGATTATGAAGCATGGCAATGACTTTCAAAATGCCCGATAGGCACGGTTACGCGCCATGTCGCCGGTGTTCGTAGTACCATAATCCGCCGGCGCTCAAGAGAGCCATGAACATGGTAATGACGAATTGGAGAATATCAGTATTCATACGGGTTATTTTTTACGATCAGAGAGAATAAGCCATATCACGCCGATGAGGGCGATGATGCTTGCAGCCATGTAGAATGTAAGAAGATTCATAGTTCGGAGAAGGAAGTGTCTGCTTTTTTATCCGCCATATGGGCGACGAACAGGAAGATAACCGTCATGGTAATACCTCCAAGAAAAACAAACCATGGAAATTCGTGAAATGCGGTGCTCGGGATAAAAGCGCCGATGACCAACGAGCCAAAAACAATCTTTGCGCCGTCAAGAAAAAAGTTTGCAATGATGCGGGCTGGTGATGCGGTACGCATAGAGCATAGCATATAGTGAACTGCCTTAGTATAGCATACTGCAATACACCGTCAATAACGCGAGAAACAATTACCGTACCATGCGATACCGCAGAAGCACGACGTGGGGATTGAGATTTTTTGTTTCAATGAGTTCAAGCGCAAAATCACGCGCCATGTCGGCAAACAAATTTACGCCTGAACCGAATATTTTCGGCTCTATCGTAATAGCCAGTTCGTCACAGAGATGCGCTTCCATGAATTGCGCGAATATTTTTGCGCCGCCTGTTACGGCGATCTGCTCGAATCCCCGATTTTTCAAGTTCTCCACCAACGCCGCAGGCGATGCGTCCGTAAACTCCAAAAGCCCATCCTGATTTTTGGAAGCATCAGGTGTCCGCGTCATCACCACATTCAGGCGTCCGGGGAGAGGGCGTCCAATCGTGCGATATGTCGCCCCGCCCATGATCATCACCCCGCATTTTTTCGTCTCTTCATTAAAAAACCGCTTGTCCTCCTTGCTCGTCCAGTCCACCAGTTCATCCGACGCATGGGCGATCTTGCCATTCACGGTCATTGCCGCAAAAAAGATGATTTTCATAGCTGTATGATTGCATGATTGGATGTTTTTTTCAAGAAACGATATTTACTATTCTTGCCATACCGCCTTTTGTCGCCTATGCTCGGCATACGTTCTTTCCATAATCAACCCGCTCGCACAGAAAGGATAGCCCATGAGGATGTCACCCTGGATAATTATCGCCGCGACGCTCTACTTCGCCTACAACATAGTGGTTGTGTCGGCGATGCTCCAAGAAGCCGTGCAAACATCGTGGCGCAAAAGCGGCTGCACGGTAGCGCGTGTGATAAGCGCGTTCTTTGTCGCCCTGCCGCTTCATACCACGATTATCTTTGTTGCATGGATCCTGCCGCTATGGTTCCCTCACAGATTCAAAGTGAGCGGAGAAAGGATTCGCCGAAAAGAATGCTTTGACGTGATACCTGTCACTGCCGAACATGGGGGCATATTCTCATACTACCAGCCGCGGCTGTCCGGCAAGATGCCAGCAGTCATTATCCTGCCGATTTTCGGCAGAGACAATTACCAGCTGGAACGGTACTTTGCCCGTTATTTTGCGGGACGCGGTCTTGCGGCCATCGTGGTACACCGCGGAAAGGAAGAGGTGATCGGCGATGAAAGAATGTTTAATATTTTTCTTTTCCGATCTGTTATGGAGGGAATCTCTGTAGTCAACTGGGCACAAGCGCATCCGGCGATCAGTGCAGACCGCATCGCCATTTTCGGCATCAGCATGGGAGCCATCCGCGGGGCACTTCTCGCGGCCGTTGACCAGCGGATTGCGGTAACAGTCCTCGGCCTCGCAGGCGGCGACCTACCGTACATCATCCGGCACTGCCAGGACGGCGCATGGCGAGGTAGGGGAATCAGCGCGCGACGCGCCACATACCTAAAAGAAAAGCGCATCACACCCGAGGTATTTGAGAGGCGACTGCGCAAGCATATTGTATGGGATCCTTTGAGATTTGCGCAGTTTGCCGATCCCGACAAAATTCTTTTGATCCTAGCCGCGTTTGACCGAGTGATCCATTTTAAAAAAGGCCTCCTGTTGCGGCGCGCGATGAAAAAACCGAAAACCGTCATATTGCCGAGTGGACACTACACCGCCATGCTCTATCTCCCCCTTGTTCGATGGATTGCCTGGAGATTCATCAAGAAAAAACTCCGGCAGTAGTCCTCTTTCAACGCCATCCCTTTGGGATGGCTTTTCTATAACGGGATTGACCCGACCTGTGGTGTATGAAAGAATACGCGCATGAAGCTATATGCCGAGCGGACGCCGGACGCGCAGTACCAGAATCTACTGCGTAAGATATATAAAGAAGGCACGGACGTGACGCCTATTCACGGCGAAAAAGCGCGTATGCTCGTGGGACAGCAGTTGCGTTACCCACTCGCCAACGGATTTCCCGTCATCACCGAACGTGATCTTTCGGGCGCGATGTTCACCGGCGCTCTGGCAGAGCATATTGCATTTCTCAATGGCGCACGCACGCAAAAAGAACTGGAAGCATTTGGATGCAAATGGTGGAAGCCGTGGGTGACCAAAGAAAAGTGCGACATCTTCGGCCTACCTGAAGGAGACCTCGGCGACGGCTCGTACGGCGCGGCATGGGCGTCTTTTCCCACCCGTGAAGGCATGCCGTTTAATCAGATAAAAAATCTGGTACAACAAATCAGAGAACGGCCGTATCTGCGAACGCATTTTATCTCGCCGTGGATTCCGCAGTACGCGCTTCAGCACTCGCAACTGCGGCGCAAAGTCGTCGTAGCCCCATGCCACGGATGGATCCACGTGCTCGCATTTCCCGAGACCAAAGAACTTTCCATTCACCACTTCCAGAGAAGCGCCGATTTTCCCGTCGGCGTACCGTTCAACATGATCCAATACGCGGCATTTGGCATGATGCTGGGACACATCATCGGATATTCACTCAAAGAAGTCGTGTACACATTTTCCGACATCCATATATATGAAAGCCAGTACGACAAAGTAAAAGAATTGCTCGCCCGCGAGCCGCGGCGTCTGCCGACAGTGGCGCTCGCATCCCCGCCCGATGACATTTTTGCATTCCGCCCCGAGCATTTTACGCTCTCCGACTACGAGCCCCACGCCAAAATGTTTATCCCCACACCCGTATGACCAGACGCTTTGTAGATCCCCGCAACACCCGGCACCGTCCTGACAGCACCTATCCCAACGTCATCAAAAAAATCCAGCAGGACGGCGTGTGTCCGTTTTGTCCGGAGTATCTGAAGAAATATCACCTGCGGCCGATCATCAGAGACGGTGTCCATTGGACGCTTACTGATAATATGTACCCGTACAAAGGTGCTAAACACCATCTTCTTTTCATACACAAAAAACATATTGAACGGCTTTCTGACATTTCTCCGGCGGGATGGACTGAACTACACGATCTCGCGATGTTCGCCACAAAAAAGAGACGAATAAAAGGCGGAGCGCTTGCCATGCGCTTTGGCGATACTGTCTATACTGGCGCATCAGTGGCGCACCTGCACGCCCAGATCATCAGCAAGGACATGACGGAGAAAAATCCCAATCCTGTCCTATTTCGGGTGGGATAAAAAATGCCGCCGTCTTTCACGACGGCGGCTCGTTTTGCTTACGCGCTTTTTATATCGCTCATGATGGTGCGGCGCCACAAGCAATATCCAAAATCATGTGCCACGATGACAAATGAATACCGGAGAATGAGATCGTATTTCTGCGGATCTTCTCCGGAGAGAAGTATCTCATACCGTTTGCGGTCTATACTGTCCATCATCGCTTCGAGGCGATCAAGCCCCAGCGGGTGGACGTAGAAATCAGGCATTTGTTCGTAGCTCGCAGAAGTCGCCTGACGCACAGTAAGAATATGGCCGATGATTGCATCCATCGCAATACTCCTCGCGTTGTAAAAGTGCAAACAAAAAACCCATGCGTCCGGCATAGGGTTACTGCTGAAAAATCAGCGGGTGTCTTGCTCGGACGCGCGTGGGAAGCCATGAGCTTCGCATAGGGAGGTCCGGACTTATCCCGATCCGCCAGTTGGCGGAGGGACATACCGTTGCGGCACAGTGCAGGCATTTAACCTGCTTCACTCCATAACCACGTAGATTTTCAAGTATTGAGATATTATCTCTAAACAATACTCCCGTCAATAGGATTCCTGTCCTATCACAAGAGGCGGAATAAAAGCCGTATCTTTCTTGCCCCAACCCAAACCGGCAAGAACTTCTTCAAGTGTTCCTTTCTTATGCAACTCTTCTAATAGTAGTATTGCGGCTTCGCCAAAGAGTTGCCGCGCTTCCGTAAGCGTCTTGCCGCACGCAGACAAATCCAAAACCGGAGAATAAGCGATAAATTGCTTATCTTCCTTTAAAAAGGCGACGGGTAGCTGAAGCTGTGCGCTTACTTTCGACATATATCCTATATCCCATGACAGTAGTTTACAGACTCTTTTTTACTACAACGATCGGAGATCTGATGCGATATGGTTCCTTTTTTGTCACTAGGATCTCTCGCACTGCTGAACGGCTTTGGACAATTGCGTTCCGTATACGTTCAAAGGCATCTGCCCGCTCCTTCAATTCTATAAGAAAATCTGGTTTTTTCTCTATTCTATTAAACATAAAGCTTGGGTTAGTTTCTATTATCAGCAGACATTGGCGTGGAAAATGGTACCGTTTCTTGCTCTATACTACGAACAGGGAACGCACCTATAGGTATAGGGTTTGATGAGATCAGTGACGGCTCAAAGAGTTTTATTCTTACGGGTATCTTTTGCGATTCCAAAGATATGCCCAGACGTTCAGTAACTCTCTCGAGATCCCCCTGAGGAGCTTCAACACTAAAACCAAGTTGAGAGATCTCCTCTCTATCTATAATAAATTCATGTGAGGGATAATCATAAACCAGCTTATGAATAACGGGGTCTGCCCTTGTTTTTTCCCAACCCATATAACGTTCGAGAATACGCATGCCATATTGTTTAGCAACGTCTAAAGAACGGGCAGCCTCAGTGATAGTCTTAGGGTCAATCTGATTATATAGACATTCGCTCGTACTTCCAGCGAACTTAATACCGAGTTCAACGATATCTCGCAGCCGCATCCCACTTTCAGAAGTTCGAGCAAGAAACAGCAACACCACATTATCTACGCTTTCTAAAGCATGTGCTTGAATCTGCTCAAGTGCTTTATAACGATTAAGTGCTGATTTATAAGTAGCGACATCCCCTTCTTGTGATTCTTTAATCTGGACATCGAGTGGTCCCAATTCAGCAATTGTCGTTAAGACGAGAGTTTCAGCAGCGAGACATATAAGTGTGCCTGCACTTTTGGCGTATGCCGGCACGATGATGTTTACTCTTTTTGCATGTCTGCGGAGTAATTTTACGATTTTATACGCGGACTCTATACTACCACCAGTGGTATGAAGCACTAAATCAAGTACGGGGAACTCTTTATCTTGTAATTCATTGGAGATCGTTATGGTCGCAGTAGGATTAATCTCGTCGTTCAAAAATAATAATGGATTTTTTCTAAGTGCTATAAGGGATTGTATGTCTTCCAAGTACATACCCCTCAACAAGACATGATCAAGCTTTTCATTCATAGCCATAAGAATATGGTAACAGAAAGTCTAAAGTCAACGCAAGCCCCGTACGAAAACGATTTCCACGCCTGCGGCTTTTAATACGTCTTCGGCGTCTAGGAGGGAGTATCCTTTTGAGTAGTATACTTTCTTGATGCCTGCGGCGGCGATGGATTTGGCGCATACGGGGCATGGGAATGTCGTCACATAGAGCGATGCGCCTTCAAGCGCAATGCCACGGCGCGCTGCTTCGGCGATGACTGCGGCTTCGGCGTGGATGGCTTTGGATACTTCAAAACCAATGCCCGCGTCAAAATTGCTCCGCGGATCGCCGAATGGCCCGAATGTATAGTCCTTTGATGGCACAGGTCTGTTGAAACCCGTGAGTAATATTTTACCGTCTCGTACCGCAATCGCCCCTATCTGCCGCCACCAGTCGGGGCTTTTTTCGGCTTCCCTGAATGCCTTGCCCATTATTTCTCTGTCCGCCTCATCCTGCGAGATCACGCGATCCGGAGGCACTTCTATTTCTTTGGTTGAGATTTGTTTGTCCCAGCGCAAGAACACGGAGATGAACTGCACATCTTTGCCTTTGAGATGCACCTCCGCAAAATGGCGGTTTACATCTTCATCAGGCATCACGATGGTATCGGCGCTCTCCTGCACGACTGGCAAAACCGCGCGATCAAGCACGATAATTTTCTCAAAGATTCTCAGCCCTTCAAGCAGAGATTTCATCTCCGCGGGTGCTAACGCGCGGATATCCCGCTCCATGCGCGGGACTTCGCGTACCAGGTCTTCGCTCAATATATAGAGCGTCCCGCCGGAGTATTTTTTGAAAAAATCCACATATCCCTTGTGGATTGCCGGGATGTAGGAGATAACGGCATGGTGCATCATGTGGTTCTGATTTTGTTTATGAAGTCCTTGGTCAATTTGTCCACTTCGCGGGCGAGCTGTTCCACGCCTTCAATGGTCAGGTTGCGTATGCGCGCGCTGGTGTGCGTGGTTGCCTGGGGTGGTAACGTAACAATCTTGTCGCAAAAAGCACCGTAGGCGCCTGTTTTGAGATCGTCTTTGAAATCGGTGGTGCTGGATGAGGTGACGAGCACATGCGGCCGCACCAGGCGGATGAGGTG
The DNA here is from genome assembly GCA_964361695.1 of uncultured Candidatus Saccharibacteria bacterium. Taxonomy (GTDB): domain Bacteria; phylum Patescibacteriota; class Minisyncoccia; order Sungbacterales; family HO2-52-23; genus WO2-54-10. The sequence continues at coordinate 32,751 of CAYIBQ010000002.1, forward strand.
CCCGATGTCATGCTGTACCCCGCGCACGGTGACGATGTCCACATGCCGGAGATGGATGAGCATCTGGATGCGCTCGCGCTCGGGCACAATGGGACGATTGGGGCCTTTGCGCAGGCGTGTCAACGCGTCTGAATCAAGTCCTACCACCAGTATATCGCCGAGTGATTTGGCGGCTTCCAGATATTTGGCGTGTCCCTCGTGGATGAGGTCCCACACGCCTTGCGTGAGCACGATCTTTTTTCCCTTTTTCTTCAGCTGTCCGACCGTGCGCTCCAGTGATTTGAAATCACGGATGAGGCGGTGATCGGAGTGGATCTTGGGTGCCAAGATGGAAGCGATACGGGATGCGGGTGTCGGCATAGTGGTGTTGAGATGGTTACAAGACCCTTTATTCTACTGCACACGCAGAAATCCGGCTGCGGCTTCGTCCGTCCTCCTCGGCGTACTTTCCCCAAGTACGCCTTCGTCGTCCGTCCTCGCCTCGCTCGGATTTCTGCGTGTTCGCTACGAAACAGGGTTTTGTAACCATCTCGTCATTATTCCCCCTATCGCGTGAGCGCGTCAAGGTCTTGGGGAGAAATTGGACCTGCGCGGATCAGTATAAGATTGACACCCGTAAAATCAATTACCGTGGAAGAAGCGCCTGGCACAGCACCACCATCCACGACGAGATCCGGCTGTTCTTTTTTGTCTTTGAAATACTCTTCCACTTCCTCGCGGGATGTTGCCGCTGTCATAGTGGAGATATTGGCTGATGTCTGTGCCAGGGGAAAATCGGCGCGTAGAAGCACGGCAGAAATAAGCGGATGCTGGGAGATTCGCAGTCCAATCATATCTTTGCCACCGGTAAGAACAGGTGGTAATTTTTCTTTGTGATGCAAAACGACAGTGACGGCTCCCGGCCACACGCGTTCAAGAAATTTTGCTTTTGCGTCCGAGACGTACGCATACCACCGCGCCATAGCAATATCTTTTACAAACACGGGGAATGCTTTTTCTTCCGGCCGGTCTTTCAGGGCAAATAATCGCCTGATCGCGTCTTCATTTCGCGCATCGCATACCAGACCGTATACCGTATCCGTCGGCACGGCAACAATACCGCCCTGACGGATCACGGCAAGGACACGTTCCGCCAGCACCGCCTGTTCAAAATCCTCCATCCGTACAATCTCCATAGCAGACATGCGAGGCGGCGTCAGACCACAAAATTGATCAGTTTGTCTGGGACAAAAATAACTTTTTTCGGCTCTGCGGAAAGGTGCCGTGCGACACCAGGAACGCCGCGCGCTCTGCGCACGGCGTCTCCCTCGCTGGTACCCATCGCCAGCACAAGCCGCCCGCGTACTTTGCCGTTCACCTGTATGATCAGCTCAAACGTTTTCTGCGCAATCATTGCCGGATTGTAGAGCGGCCATGCTTCGTGATGAATGGATTTTGGTTTTCCTTTTATAAATCCCTGCCACAATTCTTCCGTGATGTGCGGTGCTAGGGGTGCCAGTAATTTCAAAAATATTTTTATGTCCTCGCGCGCGACCGCGTGCTCATTTTCTTCAAAGACGTTGAGTAATACCATAAGCGCCGAGATCGCCGTATTATATTGGAGATTTTCTATATCATCCGTCACCTTTTTTATGGCGCGATGAAGAGCTCTCTGCATATTTTCGTTTTTGATTTTCCGCTGTTGTCTCTTGTGTGCCAACACCCATACCCGTTCCAGAAAGCGCGTGATGCCTTTGATCCCTGCGGCGCGAAAATCGACTCCCTGCTCCCATGGCGCCAGAAACATGAGGTACATGCGAAGAGCGTCTGCGCCGTAGGCGCGGATATACTCATCGGGATTGATGATATTTCCTTTTGATTTTGACATCTTGGCGCCGTCTTTGATGATGAGACCGTGCGCGCGGAAAACCGGCATCGGTTCTTCAAAATCCACGAGTCCCGCATCGTGCAAAGCCATGGCCAAGAATCGCACATACAAAAGATGCAGGACCGAATGCTCTGCCCCTCCCATATAGCGCGTAACCGGAAGCCATTTTTTCGTAATTGCCGGACTCCATGCGGCTTTTTTGTCGCCGACACTTGGATAACGCAGGTAATACCATGCAGAATCCAAAAACGTATCCGAGACATCGGTCTCGCGGCGCGCCCAGTTCTTGCATCCTGGACACCGAACTTTGTAAAACTTCGTAACACCCGCAAGCGGCGACTGATCCTTCCCTGTCGGCCGAAAATTTTTGACAAAAGGAAGTTTTATCGGCAAAGATTTTTCCGATGCCGTGTACCATCCGGGCATTTCGGCGCGCTCGCCTTTTTTTGCAACAGCACATGCGTCACAGAAAATCATCGGAATCGGCGGCGCCCAGTAGCGCTGGCGGCTAATCAGCCAATCACGGAGATGATACGTCGTCACAAGCTTTCCATCTACAAATTTTGTGATCTCCCCTTTTGCCGTCTGCCAATCCATGCCGTTGAACTTCCCTGAATTCACCACCATGCCGCCTTCCGTGTATGCTTCGGTGCCCTTTAAAATCTCATCAAAAAGCTCCGGAAAGGCATTCGTCCTCATCTGCTTAAAAAGGAAGTGTCCCTTACCGATGAATTTCACGATCTTCCCTTGGAGCGCCTCGGCGTACAGTATGGCGGACTTTCTGTGTCGCTCCTCATCGTCATCGGAGATCAAGATAACGATCTCGCCGACATTGTTGCGAATACGCGGATCAATACTAAAATCATATAGATTGCGTATGAATTCGCTCGCATCATCCGCCGGAATCTTCGCTCCAGCAAGCAAAATCAATTTCTTCATCTTCCTTTGCGTCTCTCCGAGCCAACGCACCAGAAAAGCGCCCCCGCAACTATGTCCTACCGCAACGGTATTTTCATCCACCGGTATTTTTTCAAACTCTTTTTTCCACGCCTCATAGTCCGGCTTCCACGGTTCGGGCAACAGAGGCGTAAACGCCTGAATCTTTTCTTTCTGCATCTGCTCCCTCATCCACGGAATCCAGTGCTTGTCACTCGCTTTTGTCACGTCCGTCGTATCTTCCTGTCTGCTAGGACATCCGTGTACTAATACGCACTTCATGCCCTTGGGTACGATCACTGTGCGCTCGGCGATGCCATACTTTCTTGCAAACTCAAAATCGCGTTCATCGTGCGCCGGAACCGCCATGATAGCGCCCGTGCCGACATCTCCCAAGACATAATTGACCACCCACACCGGGATCTTCTCTCCATTGGCAGGATTGATCCCCGACACACCCGTGGAGACGCCTTCTTTCTCGCGCTCCCCTTCGTTATCGCTTTTCGGCTTGGCACGGTGCTGAAGCTCTGCCGCGACAAAATCCTTTACTTTTTCTGGCGCCTGCCACCCGACATCCAACCATTTTCTTGCCGTTTCGGGAGAGATCGCAAGGAATGTCGCTCCGAAAAGCGTATCCGGCCGCGTGGTAAAGACCTCAACATCATGTTTTCCGTTCACTTGACCAGAGATGCCTGCAAGAGAAAACTTGATCAACGCGCCTTCGGACTCGCCGATCCACTCTTTTTGCGCGATTTTCACGCGCTCCGACCAATCAAGCGTTTCAAGATTTTTCAACAAGCGCGGCGCGTACTTCGTGATACGGAAAAACCACTGCTCAAGCTCTTTTTTCACCACGACCGTACCGCACCGCTCGCATTTACCCGCAATCACCTGCTCATCGGCCAACACGGTCTTGCATGACGGACACCAATTCACCGACTGTTTTTTACGGTACGCCAAGCCCTGCTTAAACATGTGGACAAATATCCACTGGGTCCACTTATAGTATGCGGGATCGTACGTCTCCAGCCGCTCGCGCCACGCAAACCCGTTGCCGATCATGGCAAGCTGGCGATAAAAGTTTTTTTCGGAGACGCGCGCCTGCTTCATCGGGTGCGCGCCGATTTTTAGGGCGTAGTTTTCCGAGTGAATTCCGAATCCGTCCAAACCCATGGGCTGAAACACGTCGTATCCCTGCATGCGCTTCAGGCGTCCATAAATATCAGATCCCACAAACGCATACATATTGCCCACGTGAAGTCCCTCGGCAGACGGATACGGAAACATCATCAAATTATAAAAGGGCTTCTTCGCGCGCAAAAAATCCGGCTCGTACGTTTTATCCACGAGCCATTTCTTCTGCCACATGGCTTCAATTTTTTTGGGATTATATCGCATTGTTGATGCTGAATAATGTTTGTGCGTTCATGGTCGTGCGGACACAAATCTCTTCATAGGAAAGGGTTTTTATCTCGCCCAATTTTCTGGCGGTCTCGGTGACATAGGCGGGTTCATTTCTTCTGCCCCGATGGGGAACGGGTGTAATATACGGCGCATCTGTTTCCAACACAATACGCTCTATCGGTATGTAGCGTACCACCGTATCATAGTCGCGGGCAAACGTGATCACCCCTCCAAATGAAAACGAAAATCCCAAGTCCAAAAGCCGCCGCGCGTCTGCTACACTACCAGCAAAGAAATGAATGATCCCCCGTCGTGTCAGCAAATCACTCTGTCGCGCGGTGAGTACATCAATGAGATCCGCAAACGCATTGCGGCAATGTATCATGAGGGGCTTTTGTACATCGTGTGCGAGCGTGATCTGTTGTTCAAAAGCGGAGTATTGAATTTCTTTTGTTTTTTCTTCCAGACGGTAGTAGTCCAGGCCGCACTCCCCGATCGCGACAACTTTGGAATCCTCGGCAAGTTTTTTATAGTGCGCGTAATCAAACGCCTCTCCGCGACTGATAAATCCTCCGTCATCAGCGCCCAGTTCGTGCTTGTCGTGATACGACGCAGAGGTATGAATCGGGTGCAGTCCGACCGTCGCAAACACGCCGCGCTCATACCGACGCGCAGTCGCTATGGCCGCGGCTGATGTGTCACGCTGGGTGCCGACATTCACCATCCATATACCCGTATCTAAAGCACGCCGAATCACCGCATCCTGATCATCGGCGTAGGCGGCAAACTGCGTATGGGTATGGACGTCAAACAACTGCGAGGTTTTCTCTGTCATAGCCGTTGATCCGCTGTCGCGTAAACCCGAGACCGATGCTGAATCACAAAAACATTCACGCTCTTTCTCTCAATCCTAAAAATCACGCGGTAATCTCCCACGCGAAGTTTCCGATACCCCTTGAGCGAACGGCGCAAGGGCTTGCCGTATATTTCAGGACGCATGGTCAGACGATCTTCTATCGCCCGTTTTATCTTGTCCCGCCATTCATGAGGCAAAGCAGGGATGTCTACGCTCACCACAAGTGCGTGGTACTGCACATCGTAGGTCATGCCCACGCTTTTTTGTGAGGCACGAAACGGGCACCCTTTTGGTCGCGCTTGCGGGCAATAGCATCCCATACCTCGTCCTCTTCCGTCTCAAGCGCCCGCGCCAGAAGATCAGCCGCTTTCGTGGCCTCCGGCACCTCATCGCGCTTGGCGAGACGGACCAGTGCGCGTCTGATGTCGTGGGGGATGCTGATATTGATGCGTGTTTTTGTCGCCAGCATAGAGTAATTGTTAGTGTATCAAAAGTGTATCACCTCATATTTTTATGTCAAGCGCCGCCGGATCACCGCATCCTGATCATTGGCGTAGGCGGCAAACTGCGTACGGGTATGGGCGTCAAATAAACGAGGCGCTTCCATACTTTTATTTTATAGGAACGCCTACTACGACTTCGCTATCTGGCTGGATCAGAACCGGTCCATCGGGGCTATCTGCGGCGAGGAGCATGCCCTGCGATTCGAGACCACAGAGCCACCGCGGCTCCAGATTGGCTACGATTACTATTTGACGGCCGATGAGCGCATCCGGCTCATACTTTTTTCCGATGCCCGCAATGATCTGGCGCTCTTCCCCGCCGAGAGAGACGCGCAATTTCAAAAGTTTTTCGGACCCCTCTACGCGCTCCGCGGACAGCACGCTCGCCACCCGCAATTCCGCTTTTTTGAAGTCGTCAAAAGAGATCATGATTTTTTATCAAGCCGTGGGAAAAGATTTACGCCTCTTTTTATCGTCGCCTCCCGCTCACCGACAGATGTCAGTCCATGTATTTTTGCAGCCGTGTCGGGAAGAAATGGCTCAAGAAGAAAAGCGACCTCCTGAACGCCGTATACCGCTGTTTTCATAAATGCCTTCAGCTGAGCAGTATCGTAGATCCAGGGCTTTTGATCGTTGATCCACTTGTCCATTCGACCGATCAATTCCCATACGCTCCCCAATGCCTCATTAAGGCGAAAGTCGTCAATACTCTTTTGGTACTTCAATCGTATGCCGGTAATGTCCGAGATCAGCAGAAACTGCTCATCATACTCCGGCTTCAAGAATGCTTCTGCTTTTTCTCCTAAGGCGGCAACGCGCGCGACGAGATTGCCGATACCATTAGCGAGATCACCATTGTAGCGCTGTTCAAATTTTTCACACGAAAAGTCGCCGTCCTCGCCCGAGGGGATTTCCCGCAGAAGATAATAGCGCACAGCATCCACCCCGTATTTTTCAATCAGCGTGAACGGATCAGTAACATTGCCCACGGTCTTGGACATTTTTTGGCCGTCCGCAGTGATATAGCCGTGCACGATGACGGACTTGGGCAAAGGCAAGCCCGCGGACAGCAAAAACGCAGGCCAATAGACGGCGTGAAAGCGCAGGATACCCTTGCCGATGAGATGCGCGTCAGCCGGCCACCATTGCGTGTATTTTTTTTCGTCCCATCCGAAGCCCACACCGGACTGATAAATATTAAGCGCATCAAACCAGACGTACATGCGCTGGGTGTCATCATCGGGCACGGGCACACCCCAGTTGCGCGCGCGCTCATTGGAGCGGGAAATGCTGATGTCTTCAAGATCGGAGCGCAAAAATCCGAGGACTTCGTTCTTGCGCGTCGCCGGAATGATGCGCAGTTCATCTGATGCGATAAGTTCTACGAGCCGATCGCGATACCGCGAGAGACGGAAAAAATAATTCTCCTCCGCCACCATCTCCAGTTTCCTCCCCGGATGTTCGTAACATTCGCCCTCTGGAGTCAATTCTTCCCGTTTATAAAACGCCTCGCATCCGAGACAATACAGTCCTTCGTATGATTTTTTGTAAATGTCACCCGCGGCGGCGCACCGGCGCCACAATTCCTGACTCGCCGGATAGTGATGCGCGGTGTCGCTCCCGCGCTGGAATACGTCAAAATGCACATTGAGACGTTCAGCAAGCTCGCCAAAAAGACGCGCGTTTGTTTCAATAAAGTCGCGTACGGGTATGCCCGCTTTTTCCGCGGCCTGCACGTTTTTGAGCGCGTTCTCGTCTGCTCCGGAAAGCAGGAGTGTGTCTTCTCCCCTGCCACGGTGGTAGCGCATCAGCACATCGGCCTGCACAAATTCCAGGGCGTGCCCCAGATGCGGCCGGTCATTCACATAGGGAATGGCGGTGGTCAGGTAAAATTTTTTGCGGTTTCCCGTCTCCATAGATATACTGAACGGATATGATTCTGGCGACTCACATCGTCATTGCCGCCGCGGCAGTAAAACCTTTTGCAGGCGCGCATCCGGCAGTCGCTTTTCTCATCGGTATCGCGACGCACTACGCATCCGACGCCATTCCCCACTGGCACTATCCAACCCGTACCCTCCCTAAGGAAAAGGAACAAAAAATGGGTTGGATATGGCAGGGAGACATGCGGACTCGCATGGGCGACGTAGGACGCATTGCTCTGGATACCGTGGTGGGATGTGTCGCCGTTTTGCTTATATCCCCGCCCGCGACACCAGCGGAATGGTGGTGGTTTGCGGCACTGGCTATTGGCAGTATCCTGCCAGACATATTGCAGGGCGTCTACTTTGCAGGTGCCCGTTTTCTCGCGCCACTCCAAAGATTTCATGACATGATACATGCCGATATCCGCCTTGACGCGTATCCCCTCATTGGCATTCCGTTCCAGGCACTCATACTCGCCGCCACAGCCGCAGTCCTGATGTGTTGAAAATCGCTCCGATCGGTGCAAAATAAGCTTTTTCAATTCTCTGCGGCGGCCGCTTTTCCGACATGCGAGAGATGGCCGAATATCTCACGAAATGATTCTCTCACATTCGTCTTGGTGTATGGCAGATTTTTCTCCCGGCACAATGCCTCGACCATAGGTGCCACCTGCCTCAAATGCCACCGCGGCATTGAAGGAAACAGGTGATGCTCGATTTGATAATTCAGTCCGCCATATACTATATCAACCAAGTACCCGCCACGCACATTGCGGGCCGTCAGGACTTGCTGCTCAAGATATCCCGGAACAGTGCCATGTTCGATAATAGGCATGCCTTTGTGGTTCGGGGCGAAGATCAACCCAAGATACACGCCAAGCAGACCCCAATGTATTACGACAAACGACAGAGCTTGCCATATGGACAAGAAGTAGAAAATCACTCCCAGATAGAGCGCAAGGTGCAATGTGATAAGCGCGATACCCAGCGCAAACTTCAGGATCCGCTGATGCGACAGGTACGCAATACTGGCGCATCGTAGATGCCATGATTCGCCGAAAAGCATAGGGATAAAAAGAAAGTTCTGATATCTTGCCATGACGCGATACCATCCGGTCCTTGCGCGCGCCTGATCTTCCGAGAAAGCGATGAATTTGATTCCGATATCCGGATCATATCCAGGCTGATTCGGAAATGCATGATGCCGGTTATGCTTATATACCCACCAGTCTAAATTCCATCCCAGCATCACGCCGAACCAATTGCTCATCAGGGCGTGCCAACGACTGCCCGTTACCTGTCCGTGCCCCACATCGTGGGAAAAAAGAGTGAGTTGCCCGAATGCGAATGCGAGGAGGACGGCATTCAACATGTGTATCCAGGAATTTTTTACAGTGACCAAGATAACGACGCTTGCCACAACCAGCGCCAATGCCATCCCGACTGTATAAACGTAAAAAGCCGGGGTCGGGTCAAGAAGCCCTTGCGCACGGACTCGTCGTTCCAAGTCAATAAATGCTTTGTTTACGCTGTCCATATTTTATTCCGGCATGAGCGCCCGTTTTTTCTTGTCCCAATCGTTCAGAAGCTCGGCGCCGATGACCGTGACCGGCACGGCAAGAAGGATGCCAAAAATACCGCCGAGTGTCGCCCCGATCACGAGAGCCAACACCACGATAAGCGGCGAGAGGCCAACGGCGCGGCGCATAACCACCGGCACAATCACGTGCGATTCCATCTGCTGAACGGCCACATACAGTACCGCAGTAAACAACCCCAGCACTGGAGAGGTGACCAATGCCACTATGACCGCAGGAACTGCCGCGAGAATGGGACCGGCAACCGGAATAATCTCAAACAACGCCGCCAGAAGTGCAAAGAAAAATGCGTTGGGCACGCCGAGGAGTGTCAGCCCAAAAAAGATGAGTATGCCAACAATGGCGCCCAAGAGCATCTGCGACCGAAACCACCGGCCGAGCTTGCGCTGTGATCGTTCCCACAGATCAATCGTATATGCCTCGTGTCGCAGAGGAGTGACGAGCCGGAGAAAACTCTCAATACCCCGCTCCTGCACTGCCAGATAAAAAGAAAAGACCGTGATCAGGACGAATGAGAAGATGCCGCCGAACAGCACGGAGACAAAGCTGATAACGCCCCCGCCCAGCCGCGTCACATACTGGTCGGGCAAGGTAAACAGAACTTCGGGATCAAGTTCAAAATCGGGAAGGAACGGCAAAGAGCCGGCTTCTTTCACGCCCTGAAGTATCTGCTCTTGCAAGACGGGGTATCCCGTGGACAGCGTGTGCAGTTCTTCAAGGACGAGTGGGACGATGAGGTAAATAAGGAAGAAGAGCGCTATGCCTATAGAAAGATAAATAAGCACCACGGACAGAATGCGGGGAATACGATAGCGCTTCAGCCACTCAATGACCGGATCAATGGCTGATGCCACGATGACGGCGAACAGGAGAGCCACCAGCGTATCGCCGATGAGATAAATGATGCCAACGCCAACGGCGATGAGAAAAAAACGCACCATCGTCCATGTTGAAATGTGAAGATATTGGACGTCTTTTGTAGGCATAAGCGGGGAAATTCCGAATTACAAATAACAAACTACAAACAAATCCCAAATTCCAATATACAAATTACAAACGCGCGTTTTGGTGATTGGTGTTTCGGTCATTGGAGTTTATTTGGGATTTCGTGCTTGGAATTTGAAATTTCCTTTATAGTACCAAAAGCTTCTCAAACGGCTCTTTCTCTTTGATCGGCCCGATCATGGCGAGATTCAGCCGTTCCGGCCTCATGAGTTCTGCGGCCACCGCCCGCAGGTCATCGGCGGTCACTGATTCTATCTTAGCAAAAATCTCGTCGGGTGTCTGCGGCTTGCCTGTAGTCATCTCCTCGGTGCCGATAAAGCTGGCAACCGCGTTGGACTGCTCCAGGCCGATGAGCGTGATGCCACGGATATAATCTTTGACGCGTTTGAGTTCGGCCGCTGGCACCGGCTCTGCGATGACGCGTCGGTATTCCTCCATTGCCGCGCGGATGGTTGCCTCAATGTTTTTATGATCCACGCCCGCATACGTCATGAGAAATCCGCGGTTTGAATATGATTCATGCGCGGTAAATACGGTATAGGCAAGGCCGAGTTTCTCGCGGATGCGGTCCCACATGCGGGCACTCCACGATCCGCCCAGAATGGCGGCGAGTACTTCGGCGGTATAGCGGCGCGGATGGTCGGCTGAAAACCCGCGAAAGCCCAGAGCAATGTGCGTCTGATCGGTCTCTTTATATTCCAGATGAAGCGCTGGTAGTGTCTGGGATTCCACAACCGATGGCTTGGTACGCATGGGTGCGGCTTCCCGCACGCCGGAAAAAAGTTCGGTGATAGTACGTATCGTTTCCTGCTCGTCAAAATTACCCGCAACCACGACTGCCGTATTGCCCGCCACATACTGATGCGTGAAATAATCCGTGAAGTTCTGGCGCGTGAGCATGCGGATAGTTTTTTCCTCACCGATCACGTCCCATCCGGCTGGCTGGTCGCCGTACAGCAGATGCTCCCACACCCACCATATATACATCGTGGGCGTATCGCGGTCTTTGTGCAGCTCCTCAATGATCACCTGCCGCTCGCGCTCAATTTCTTCCGCCTGCAAAAGAGGGTTTTTATAAATATCGGCGAGTAAATCCAGCGACTGGCCCAGATATGTTTTGGCCGCCTTGATGTGATAGCCCGTCAGCTCATGGCTGGTGAATGCATTAGAGATAGAGCCCATGCCGTCCAGTTCATGTTTGATCGCATCGGGTGAGGGGCGGTTGGCAGTCCCCTTGAAAAACATATGCTCCAAAAAGTGCGAAATGCCCCCGATCTCGCGCGCCTCATGATCGGAGCCTGTCCCGCACAGCACCAGAACCGTGACCGTATTTGTCCCCTGCATGGGAGCCGTAATAATCCGCAACCCGCTGGGAAGAATGGTTTTTTTGAACATGTGTTCAATATGTTTTAGACGTTCTCCGTTCCAGCCGAAACACGAGCAATATTTTTTCTTCCACCTTGATTTTATAGAAAACACGATAAGCGCCTGTTCGGCGCCGCCACGTATTTTCCTCGCCTTTCATTTTCTGGATATCGCCAAAATACGGATCGGCGGGCAACAATCTGATAACCACGAGCAACGCTTCCGCATCACGCCGCGGAAGGGTCCGAAGCGTTTTGAAAACAACCGAATCAATCTGCAAATCCCAGTTTTCTGACGAGTGCATGATAGGAAAGCGTTTTTCCTCGCTCAAGATTTTTCTCAGCTTTTCTCAACGCCGCGCGTTGTGCCGCACTCGGCGTAAACTCCGCGGTTTTCCGCAATTCGGTCAACGCTTCGTACTCCTTGCGCGGAATCACGATTAGATCGTCTCGTTGGGCTAATGTTCTCGGTATCGTTATCGTTGGCATAAGAATATCTGGGCTAACCTGTCATTGAAAGATGGAGCTCCACCGCTTCTTGAATGTTTGCCGTCAGCTCGTCTGGTGTCTTCCCCTGCGTCACCACGGGCAGATCAATGCCTTCAGCCACATACTGCCGTTCTCCCTTAAAAATATGGAATTGAATGATGCGCTTCATAACTCCATGGTGTACCAGTCATCCGACAAAGTCAATGTGCGCACCTCTGCACGCAGAGGTGCGCATTGCAAATCTGTATCACACCTCCAGATACCTATGCTTTCATCGCTGATGCATCCTCGTATATTCCCAATATACATATAAGCATAGGAGAAACACAGCCACGGCATTCCAAAAGCTGAATACCTCCAGAAATCCAGCAAAAAATATCATCAAGACAAGACCGATCAACACCACATCTTTTACGTCCGGGGCTTTCCGCCACAGCCCTTCTGATCGCCTGCGTACCCTGATGATCAGTTTTGAGACTCTTGAATAAATCACAGTTGCAATTTTTCAAGAAACCTAAGATGTAGTTCAGAACTGTGCATCCTTTCTTGTATTGCCGTGTCGCGGTCGCGGATAGTGACCGTATCGTCTTCCAGCGTCTGAAAGTCCACGGTTATGCAGTACGGAGTACCAATTTCGTCCTGGGAGTAATACCGCTTGCCGATGTTGCCGCGCTCGTCCCACGCAATGTTTAAATTTTGTAACTTTAAATTTTTAAATATCATCCGTGCTTTCTCCACGAGCTGGGGTTTATTGGCAAGCAGAGGAAATACGGCGGCAGTGTAGGGTGCGAGCCGCGGATGCAATTTCAGGATGACGCGATCGCCTTCTTCGTGGTATGCGTCCAAAAGGAAAAAGAGCAGAGCGCGATCCACCCCTGCCGACGTTTCAATCACCCATGGCGTATAGCGCGTTTTGCTCGCTTCGTCAAAATACGTGAGATCCGCGCCTGAATACTCGGCATGGCGCTTCATATCCCAGTCCCCGCGATGATGGATACCCATCATCTCTTTCCATCCGCCAAACGGCGTATCATATTCTATATCCCATGCGGTACTGGCATAGTGCGCGCGCTCGTCGGGCGCGTGCTCGCGAAAACGCATTTTTTCCGACCGCATACCCAGCCCCACGAACCACTGCATCCTCTCGTTTTTCCAATACTCAAACCACTGCATGGACTCCGCCTCATCCGGCGGCACATAGTATTGCAGTTCCATCTGTTCAAACTCCCTGCTGCGGAAAATGAAGTTGCCCGGCGTGATCTCGTTGCGAAACGCACGGCCGATCTGTATGATGCCGAACGGAATTTTCACCCGCGTGGAATCCAGAACATTTTTGAAATTGACGTGTACGCCCTGCGTTATCTCGCCGCGCAGGTACACTTTTAGTTTTTCTCCTTCCACCGAGCCGAGCCATGCTTCTACAAGGAGATTGAATGTCTTGGGCTCCGTCCACTCCGCTTTTTCTTTTTTCTTCGCGTGCATCTCCCTATGCGATTCCAACTCCTCCCGATGATCCGCGCGAAAGCGCTGATGGCACAGTTTGCATTCCACCAACGGATCACTGAATGCTTCGGTATGTCCCGACGCTTCCCAGACCCGCGGATTCATGAGAACCGAGGCATCCAAGCCCACGATGTCGTCGCGTTCCAGCGTATGCGCGCGCCAAAACTCCCGCTTAAGATTATTTTTCATCAGCGTACCCAGAGGGCCGTAGTCCCACGTACCCGCAAGCCCGCCGTAAATTTCCGAACCCGGAAAAAGGAAGCCGCGCCGTTTGGCGAGCGCTACTATTTTTTCCATGATCTGAGAGTTGTCGTTCATAGATGGTATGAGAAAAAAGTGCGGATAGTTATGGTCTCACATTCCATTCTTCTCCCTTGACCAAGGGATCCTGGGGCATCTGCGTATCAAGGCCGGGTATATCCAGACGCACGTCTTGGGCGGTAAACATATCGCGGCCGGTAAAATGAGTGTCTCCGATGAGAGCCGGTGAGCTCCCAAGATCAACGGCTGATGGGATGATAGACACCTGAAACGCGGCAACGCGCGCTGGTGTCAGCACTCCCGTGCCAGCCGGTATCCTGCCCATGCGCCACCGCACTTCTCCGGATGCGTTGTCAAACCGCACATCCGCGTCACTTGGGGATATGACGTTTTCCCATCGGACGTTGGGCGGCAGAGAAGCGCGCATCTCCCCACCCTCCACATCGTTGGTGAAATTGCGTACCTCCCAGACAATGGCATAGGTAGTTTTTTCTCCAACCTTTGGCGGCAGAGGGCCGGTATTGGGTATGGGAGAGGTGCGAAATACGGTACGACCTGCCGTCAGCACGACCGTGGATACCTTGAATGTCACGCTGTCTTCCGGAGCCAGCACAGATCCGTGCAACTCATCCGGAACAGTCGGCGTCTCAATGCGGGTGCGCATACGAATAGTCATATTTTTATCGGCGCTTGTTGATACCACCGGCCGCGGCCGCACGCGCGCCTGCAGATGCAGGGTACCCTCATGGCCGGGTGCTGCTTCGCGCAGTACGTCAGTACCCCCCGGACCCCACACGATATTTTTGGTCGCAAAGTCAAACACGCCGCCGTCTCCGATAGTCAGCGATGAGACATCAAGCACGCTTGTCTCAAGCGCCAAACGTATGGAAACATTTTTCACCGCAACTGCCGAGCGATTGCGATACCGCACAGTCATGGAGATAAAATCCCCGGGTTTGACGATGCCCTCGCGCTGGCCCCCAATCGCGGCTTCCAGGAGAAAGGGGGATGACGAGAGCGCCACTTCGCGCACCGACTCATACCACGGCTTCCATTCTTTTGTCAGTTCATTGAAAGATCCGATCCCCGCCCGCAGGGACTGGATGTCCCCGCCCGCGGTTCCGAATGTCGTTTTCAACGAAATGGTTCGTTCCTCGCCGGGGGAGAGCGTGCCGACAAACCACCGCGCATCCGTACTGCTCGCTACGGGTACCGCAGAAACAATGGAAAAACCTGGTGGATATTCAAGCATGAGCCAAAGATTGTCAAACGAGGAGCCGGCCTGGGAACTGTAGCGTAGGATAATCGGCACTTCCTGTCCGGGTGTTACGGTTGCGGGTATGTCCCATGAAATCGCGAGCGGTACCCGCGCGATAGTCACTTTTTTTTCCGCTGAAGAAGAAAAGCGCGCGCGGAGTCCCGCGGGACGATACACCAGTTCCGCAAAAACAGTTTTTTCTTCCGTTTCGCGGCCGAAAAATTGTACCTGAAATTCCTCCCGCCGTTCTTCCCCCGCCGCGAGCGCCCCGATGCGGCGTACCACGCGGCCTGCTATCGGCTCCATGAATCCTGCCTGATTTTGTAGGAGCGTGTCGGGCGGAAACATGGCCACGAGATCCGCTTCTTCCAGCACGCCACCGGACACGTTGCGAAACATGATGGGGACAGTCGTCAGTTCTCCTGCCTCCACGCGATCGCGCCCGCCGATTTCCACCTGCGCCTCATATCGGTTGCTCCCAAGATATAAAAACGCAAAAACAGCGGCGCCGATGATAAATAAAACTCCCGCGAGTGCGGCAATGGCTGTCGCTTTGGAAAATCGCCGTGCGGACGCCATACTCGGACGCGGCTTGGCCGCCTCCCACGAAGTGCGCAGTTTATTTCCCAGAGACGGAAACATGGCCTGACGTTTGCTCCTGCCGGTCGGCAATTTGTCTTCCCGTCCGTAGAGGGACTCTTCAAGTTCGTCCAGCTTACTCATCTCTTTTATACTATCCCCTCTTCATCAGACGCGCCATACCCCAGAGACACCCTGAATCGTGCCCGAAAATCAGTGAGAAACGGAGACATATCATCTTCAGAGAATTCTTCGTGGTCAAGTACCGCAAACGTATGGTTGAGCAGTTCCCATATCTGGGTATCTTTTTCACCCGGAAAACATTGTATATCCACCTCGCGCGCGATCTCGGCGGCCACCAGCAGCGTATGCTCGCGCGAACGCAGGCGCGGGAAAAAGTCGGCGAGCGTGGCGCCGATCAGTTTTTCCCCGCCCCTGCCGATGACAAATTGAACACGCGCGAGCGACAGCGGCTCCAGATGCCCGCGCAGTTTTGCCTCCTCCCGGCGTACACCCTGGGCAAGAGCGCGCATTTTCCCAAAATCGCGCGTATACATGCTGTAGAGCGCATCATGCTCCCCCACATCCAGTTTTTTCAAGACAATCCCCTCGGTATGGTGCATACCGCATTATGCGGTTTTTTCTGACAAGAGCGCAATATCGCGCCTGATCCTTTGCGCATTTCCGTGCCCCAGCATCCCGAGATATGATTGCACCACTTCTCCTTTCCCGACTTTCTTGCTGATAGTGCGCATCATCCTCCGCTTTGTCGCTGTCCGTAGCACCCGATGATCGGCGAAATGCACCCACCCGAGAAAGTCAACGCCCGAAGCAAGCGTTTTGATGAAGACCTTGTCCGGATGCAATACCAGATTCATCTTCTCGTGCAAGAAAGTGCCGATCAACGGTAGTATCCGCTCAAGTGCCGCGCGATCGTCCGACAGCACAACAAAATCATCCGCGTAGCGGATATAATACCGCACTTTGAGCGTATGCTTCACAAACTGATCAAACTCATTCATATATACGTTCGCAAAAAGCTGGGACGTGAGATTACCGAGCGGCAAGCCCGTGCCTTGCTTCTCCGATGAAAAACTTGAGATCACTTCCCACAACAGTCCGAGAATACGAGCGTCCGGAATATACTGCCACAGAATATCCAGCAGTACGGTGTGATCCACACTCGCAAAGAACTTTTTGATGTCGCACTTGAGTACCCAACACGCGCGCGTGTTATTTTTACTCACCATGCGGCCGAACGCGCGAAAACGGTTGATGGCGCGATGGGTACCCTTCTCCACTCTGCACGAATACGAGTCAGTAATAAACACGCGGTCAAAGAAGGGATACAGTTTCCGATAGAGCGCGTGGTGCAGGAGCCGATCTCGCACCGTCGCTTTGTGGATAATCCGCGGTTTGGGATCGGAGATGTTGAAGGCATGATAGCCGCCGTGGCAATAGGTGCGATTGGCAAGATCGCGGTGGAGCGCAAGAATATTATCCATAAGAGACATCTGAAACTCCTGCACGTCTTGTTTATTCCGCTTGCCTTTGATAAACTCCCGCCATGCGTCAAGCAGATTTTCCACGCTGATAATATCTTCGTATGTATGACTCAACTGAATTTTCATAACAACCTCCAAGCGGACTTATCCACACACACACACACACACACGGACGGACGACACTGCCGATTATTCAGAAGTTCGTTGCCGCATATAAGCAATGGGACGAATACAAAAACCATTTTCCGAAAAAGTCGCGATATACGCTCGGCGGGAAGATTGATACGCTGTTTCTTGAAGTCATAGAGACACTTTTCGTCGCGGGCA
>CAYIBQ010000003.1:0-29864 GCA_964361695.1 uncultured Candidatus Saccharibacteria bacterium
TGGACAAGGCATGACTAAGATTGTCTGCGACGGAAAAGAGCCGATGGGAGGAAATGGCCATGGCATCCAGGTGCTCTTTCTTGGGGACGCTTGGCTTTGTGCGGAGGTACACGCCTATACTTCTCTGTACGGGATACACGTTATCCAGCGCTCCCTCCCGCGCCAGCCGTACTGCTTCAGATAGCGAATACGCCCGTAGGGCATCCGACACAAACACGAGATTTTTCCCGCGATTGTCGGTCGCGACGAGGATTATTTTCATACGCTTATGATAATCTTGTCCTTTACTTTCAACAACAAAAGTTATCCCCACATGCTCTACGGCAGACTTTTGATCACGTTACTCCACCTCTTTCCAGTGCTTGATCTCGTAACCGCCGGATGGGCCGGAGGAGAAGTTGATGCTTTGCAGACCAGATTCGTAGGTAATGGTCGCATTGTTGTCCAGCGTTATGCCGTACGCTGTCGCTTCTTTTGCCGTGGCGTTGTTGGAAAATTTGATCCTCCCCTTGCCGGCATAATAAATGACGCCCTGGGAATTGTTGTCCACATTGATGATCTCTTCCTGCGGCGAGTTTTTGGCGGCAACAATCATTAGGGCGCTTGCCGAATTTCCCGATCCGGAAAACGAGGCATTATTTTTTACATCTATTTTTGCGTCGGAAATAATCACGCCGGAGAGCGCGCCGTATGAAGAGTTCAGTTTGATAATACTATTGTTGTCAAAAACGATATCGCCGACTACCCACAGGGTGCCGTTTACGGTGAGCGCGGCACCGTTGGTAACCGTCAGTTTCCCAGTGATTTTTTGGGAATTCAGGGAGGCGACACCCTCAATGGTTACGTCGCCTGCGGTCTGTCCAGCCGCCGCGGCAGTATCTTTCCAATCCTGTATCATGGCGTCTGACACCGGCAGGGATTGTGGCGGATCGCTTGCGACGATACAGCTGGGGTTGGGACATGCGGAGCCGCCGGCAGAGACATCGTCAAAAGCAGGGGCTCGCGCGGTGCCGTCCACGATGGTATCCGACAGAGAGGTATTGACGCCGCCGATCCATACGCGAAACGCCAAGTCCCCGCCGACACCGGTCCATACCGGACTGCCCGCTGACCAGTTGGGCGCGCTCTTTCCTGTCTGTCCGGCATAGCCGTCGGTATTGTCTTTGCGCCAATTCCAATGATGGGTTGCGGAATTGGCGCTGTAGTCCAACACAATCCAATATTTTGTGCCGTTGGTGACTGTGGGCGGCGTCGCGAACGGCACGTCAATCCACGACGGTGTTGCTCCCACGATCGTCCGCGCGATGGTTGCCGTGCCGTTTGATAGAGCAGACGTATCGGGACGGCCGGAAACATCAGTCGTAATGCGCACATTTAGGTCAGCAGTCGGCGTGCCACTTTTTCCCAGAAAAACGGATATTTTTGTCAGAGGTCCGGTAGCGTTTGCCGTAAATGATTGGGCGATATCCTGATTGGCGCTGGCTGTCGCGAACAGATGATCGCTGTTGCCGCAGGAAACGGTGCATCCGGCAGGCCACTCCAGCGCGGGTGTCGCAGAAAGGCCGGTTGCCACGACGACGTTACCGGTGGTACGCCCGCCGCTGACACTGCCGTTGGAAAAAAGATTGCCGTTGATCTGCGCGCCGTTGCCCATGGTCACACCGCCGGCATCCACCTGCACGCCATAGAAAAAGCTGACGCCGTCTGTCGTCACATCCACGCGCGTTTCCAGATTTTGGTGGTAATCATCGCGGAGACCCTCGGCGCGGATGATGCGCTGGTCGCCCTGCGACGTAACGGTGGTCTCGGTCGTTGCGTTGCCGACCGCGAGCGTCTCGGATGCGGATGTCTGTTTGCCCGATACCAACCGATAGGTCACATCTTCAATGCCCGATTCCGCCGCCATGCGCGCCTCAATCGCTTTGACAAACCCACGATTGATGCGCACCTCGTTGAGCGTAAAAAAAGTGAATGATCCGACGACGGCCAGAGAAACACCTAAAGCAATCATGACCGTGGTCAGCGCCGCGTATCCTTGACGTGATGATTGTGGAGAAGCAAGAGAAAAACGCATGCCCCCATTATAGAGGCGGCCTGTGCGCGGTACAAGCACTATCTGCGGCTTACCGGACGGCGTTTTTAACAGTTGCTTGCGCGGCTGTAGATTTGACCGTGCCAGCACCCGGCTCAAACGCAAAGCCGTAGATAAAATCCTGTTCCAGATAAGTGATGACGGCGCGCACATCCTGGATGCGGTTGCGAGAGCCTAGCAGGATGACCGCAATTTTCCTCCCCCCGTATTCTGCCACGCGGACACTCCAGATCCCTGCCATGGTCTGCAGAGAGTCATCGGTAAATCCCGCCTTGCCGCCGATATAGCGCGTATCGCCCCGCGGCCAGTTGATGTTGGACCAGACATGCTGTTTCTTTTTATTCTCCGAGTCTTGGGTTGCAACGGGCTCGCGGCTCAATGCCAGAAGATCAGGGTGGCGTTCGTTGATGTAGCGAAGCAGAGTAAACAAATTTTCCGCGCTTGTCACATTCCTCCCGGACAGGCCGCTCGGGTCTTCAAAAAATGTTCGTGCCATGCCAATGGATTGCGCTTTTGCGTTGAGGCGCTGGAGAAAATCAGGCAGGGCGTTGGCGTATACGGCGGCAGCGTCATTGGATGAGGGCAGGATGAGCCCGCGCAGGAGATCGGCTGAACGGAATGTCTCGCCGCGCAGGAGGCCGCCTGAATTGCCGTAGGCGCGGATGGCATCATCCGTCACCGTGAGGATCGTGTTGGATGCAATGTCCTCCATGGCGACCACGGCGGTCATGAGTTTAGTGAGGGACGCAGTAGGATAGACGTCCCGCACGTTTTTTTCAAACAATATCTCGCCAGTTTCCAGATCTGCGGCAAGAGCCGCGGCAGAGGTAACTTCGGGCACGCGATGCGGCAGATTATTTTTCCGCACATAGGTGAACGCTATATCCGCAGGCGAATCCTGGCGAAATACCATAATGGGCATCCCTTCGGTCGCGTGCGCATAGAGATCGCGCGCATGGCTCGCGGCCACCTGGATGCCGCCGGTCACCGCACCCGTGTCGGCATGAATCAGATAATTGCCATAAAGATACACTGCCCATGGAAAGTACCGGCGCAGTCGCTGGGAAAAATGCCGCTCCGCCCTGCCCTGTACCGTATACAATCCCTGCGGCACTTCAAAAAAACGCTCGGCTCCCGCGGCCGCGAGTATGGGAAATTCGGACTGTGCCGCTCCGTTCTCATAGCGCGTAATCACGCGCTGATCTAGATCTACCAATAAGAAATCTCTCCCCTCCCACATGAGCGCCTCGCGCTTTTTTTCCAATTCTGCGGCGCCAAGAAACAGAGGTACTCCGACCGGCGGATCCACGTAAAACGAGTTTTCATCGGGTACGATGGCTGGTTCGGAAAAAGAAATATCCTCCGGCACGGCGGGCGCGTACCACGCCACGATTTCACGCGCGGCGACCTCTGCGGATACGGCAATAACCACCGCAACCGCACAGAGTTCCAGCGCGTATACGAGTCCCTTTTTGTCTATTTCAAGAGTGAACATCGAACGAATGGCATCAGAATCCTTCAAAAATATTTATCAAGATCCACGTCTTTTGCGCAGAATATCCTTACGATGACCTATGGCGTAGAGGGTAATCGCATCATCAGGCCCGCAAAAATAGAAAAACGCCCTATATGAGCGCGTAATGCGAAATGAGAAGCTGATCGGCTTGCCCTTCATCTGCTTCAGATGAAGACGCGAATCACGCCAATTCTCCCGCACAATCTGCTCCTGCCTGATAAATAATAAGCGGATAGATGCAGGAAGCCGTTCCAGCATCCGAATAAATTCTTTTGAGTAAAACAAGGTCATCACCGAGATACGCGGATCATTGCGGGAAGGACACGGAGCAGAGTCCCTTTTTTGCCTGCGCGAACCGCACTCCGCATTGCGCGCGTGATTTCTTGCGCGTTTTCATACTCCTCCAGTGTCTCCTCTGGAACAGCAAGAATCGCACGCGTTGTCTCTGCGACAATCCTGCGAATAAGCGCGTCGGGAGAAACGCCATAGCGCGATGCGGCACTCCTCACACGCATGAGTTCATTCTTTGATACAGGGATTGATGCGGTGTTCATATAGAAAGGATAAACGCCGCCGCACCCCATGTCAAACACAAGGATAATGCCATGGACGGAACCTCAAGAAGACCGAGACTATTTTCTTAAATTCGTCTCCTTTCATAATTTACGTCTGAAATCAATCGTGGTATTTTGATTTTTATCTCTCTACTATTTCAAGTGCTTTTGCAACCGTCTCATCAACTGTCAAGTGAGTGCTATCGATTTTAGTACTCTTAGTAAAATCTATTGAAGACAACCAATCGTTTTCTGAAAGAGCCAGCGATAGCGTTTCTACCGATTTCATTTTATGAAATTGCTTTCTAGATTCTTCCGTAACCCTTTTCAGTAATTTTTCTTTTTCACAATAGATTTGTATAAACACTACTTCACCGCCGTTCGAAGTAACGGTTTCAACAAGTTGTTTAATAAAGTCGTCATCTGATCCTTTTTCATACACAAAAGTAAAGATAACACCTGGAATGTTTTCCTTTGCGGCCTGCTCAAAAACATCCAGTCGAATTTTCTGACCCAAGCGAAAGAAGTCCGGAGTACCAAATGTAAATACAGACTTAAGCAGGTCTATCGTAAGGTGATTATGAAAAAGCTTGTATCCTGTCTTTTCAGATAGAGCTTTAGCGACTGTATATTTGCCCGCCGCGGGTGGGCCGTAGAGTATGATTAATTTCATATAGTTAGAATCCCTTTAAGGTTCTCGCACTTTATCAGTTTCTGTCTTGAAATATAGCGCAAAATAAAGAAGTTTTGACTTTCGCTTTTCAAAACTATTGGCGGGCCCGACGGGATTTGAACCCGTGATCTGATCCGTGACAGGGATCCGGGGACTCCAGGCTCCCCTACGGGCCCATAACTAGCTATATAGTGTACGTATCGCCTGTTGGAAGATGTCGTATTTCCGCTTGAGGAATAACTGACATGGGTTATCATGATACATTAAGTTATAAAGCGCAATACTATCGCGATGGCTAAATACCAGTTCATGCCCTCGCGTCTTTGCGTGAATGGCGCCCCCGTGCATACGGCCTTTCAGAGCATGATGAAGTCCCGCAAGAAAAGGCCTGCTACCAGACGTGAATCGGGTAGAAAAAATCCATCTCATCTTTTTGCGGGCATTGACCCAAAGCTTTTTGAAATAGACATTTCCGTCTCCGTCAAAATATCCCCGTATAAAATCTCCAAGAAACTCTTTGGGGACATGTCTAGGAAATTTTATCGTGAGGCTTTTGTTTTGGACAATGCCAAACGTCCTGAGATGTGCAAACAAGTCCTTGCTACCGATTTGCAGGACATAGAGCGGTTTTGTCAGAAATCTGGAGTCACGCACCCGAATACCAATTTTGTGATTTGAGTGCAACGCGTTACGAATATTTTCAATGATCTCTTTATCTGTAGAACAAAAACACGTAAAGCAGGAACCGCGCGGATTTTTGAATACATAGCCGTCAGCAAAGAGAAACCCCAACACATAGGCCATCTCACGCGACCACGTCATAAAGAAATTTCTATCAAACGTCCAAGGAAATTCTCTTTTTATTTTTACTTTTTTATGCGCTTGTAGCCAAACTCTATGTTT
This sequence comes from uncultured Candidatus Saccharibacteria bacterium, assembly GCA_964361695.1. Taxonomy (GTDB): domain Bacteria; phylum Patescibacteriota; class Minisyncoccia; order Sungbacterales; family HO2-52-23; genus WO2-54-10. The sequence continues at coordinate 5,739 of CAYIBQ010000003.1, forward strand.
TTCCAGATTCGCATTCGTAAAGCGCGTACATGGTTGCGAGGGAATGTTCAGGCAATGAAACCATCGTGTAATTGTAGGCCGCGGTATGTCGGTTTTCGTCGCTATTTGGCTGTGTTTTAAATTTTCTTTCCAATGCCATTGATGGAACAAGTCACGAACCGGCATTCCCCATTGTTTTTCGATTTTCTGAACACGAAAGGAGTGTTCTGTCTTTTGCATACGCTAGGGCGGTTACGTCACTTCTGATCCTATTTTTTCTCCCTGCAAAATTTTCTTTAGATTTCCTTCTGTAAATACGTCAAAAACCAGAACCGGTATGTTGTTTTCGCGCGCCAGCGTGATTGCCGTCAGATCCATCACGCGCAGTCCCCTCTGCACCATATCCATGGCGTCAATTTCCTTGAGGAGTTTTGCATTGTGGTTTTTCTTGGGGTCTTCGTCATAGACGCCTTCCACATTGGTCGCTTTCAGGATCACTTCAGCGCCGATTTCCGAGGCGCGGAGCGCCGCCGCGGTATCGGTGGAAAAATACGGATTGCCCGTGCCGCCGGAGAAAATCACCACCCTTCCCTTTTCCAGATGCCGGATGGCGCGGCGGCGGATAAAGGGCTCGGACACATGGATCGCGGTGATGGTGCTCATGACGCGCGTGAAGAGCCCCATGGTTTCAAGCACGCTCTGCAGAGCCATCGCGTTGATGATGGTCCCCAGCATACCCATGTAGTCCGCGGTTACGCGGTCAATGCCGATGCGCGAGAGCTTTTCGCCGCGGATGAAATTGCCCCCGCCGACGACAATCGCAACTTGGCACCCCATATCGGTGATCGCTTTTATCTCGCCAGCGATATATTTTGCCGCATCCACATCCAAACCAAATTGCCCCTTGCCGCCAAACGTCTCGCCGGACAGTTTGAGCAAAACGCGCTTCCACCGCATATTTTTTTGTTCCATAGTATTCATGATTTCTTTGCCCTACCGTGCCTGCGGGTAGAGTTGAACTACCTTCTGAGCGTTATGAGTGCTCCGTTCTAACCGTTGAACTACGCAGGCGACCCACCTGGACTATAGCGTATTTCCCCTTGGCCGACAAGAATCGCCTCTTGCCCATTATCGGCATATGAGGTACTATTTTCTTGCGGGGTGGAGGAGAAGTACCTCGCGAGGCTCATAAAAATGTCGTGGAAGGTGCTTTAGTGCGTCAGGACTTACGGCAAATTGTGACCCGCTATGGCGACATGGCGCGGAAAAACTTCCGAAATTGCTGGAAACTCCTAAGAGGCGCGGCGGCTACAGCGTGGCTGGAAACGGCGAACGCGAATGCTCAAAAACGCCGCGCATTGGACAATCAGCAGCGAAATCTCGCACGAGCGTGTGGGAGACGTTCAGAGACTATAATGGGAGCATCCATTTTCCAGATGAAAAAGGATGATGGGATAGTCCATTCTCTGGTGAAAGCCAGTGAGCAGAAGAACCTTGAGACCCGGGTGCAAATCCCGGTCCCGCAATATCATAATCTCCGACAAAACAGCCCCGATACATCGGGGCTGTTTTGATTGAAACAAAAGAGAACACATAATATCCTAAAACAACGGCGTACGCCCTTGTTTTAGGATATATCACTTCAACGGCCAATATAGTTTGCGCAACGGAAGAAGAGCGCGTGTATCGGCGTCGCATTGTTCGTAGTATTGGGTGATGATGGACACGAGATCATCCAGAGTCATCAGGAGAAGCGAGATATCTATTCCGTCTGCCGCGTGGCGAGCGTCATTCGTAAATCCCCCAGTTGAAACATAGATTCCTTTTGCTTTTTTGTTACGCGAGACGGTGATAAATGCACGGATTGAATCCGCATTTGTGGGCGTGCTGGGTCGGTGCTTTACTTGCACGGCCACACGAGGTTCCTCAAGTCCAAGGCCGTCCGGAGATGCAAAAATATCTATTCCCCCATCCGGTCCTGGAGGCGAAATGCGCGTTTTATATCCCATTGCGCGCAGTAGTCCGGCAACAAGATCTTGCATCGGGTAGGGACCCAACTTAACCAGCGCGTCTTTGATAAATTCTTGCGACTCTTCAAATACGTCACTCACTATATCCTGTATAGCCTCTGTTTCGTCGATAGCTGTCGTAACTTCTTGTGTTCCCTTCAAACGCTTTTCTATCTCATCTCGTGTAGCATCGGAGATTTCGAAAAGAGTAGATGCATTTCTTAAAGCATTGCGCGCATCGGGACTGAAATCGTCTCGTGAAAGAGTGTTCTGCCATCTCATCTGCCGTACATGACGTAATATCTCGCCTTGCCGAAACTCCGCTCCAGAGATTATTTCCCCGATATGATAACGGCGTGTAGCCGGTTCATACATCAAAACGCGATCGCCCTGCGATAGGGTCCTATAAAAACGAAGGAGTGTCCCGGCATGGGCAATTTCTCTTCCCAGACCTATCACAGGATGCATTTCCTTAACGACACGGCGCATTTCTTGCATGTTGGTTGCACGCGTGACTGCATCAGTATCCGCAAACCCAATCGCTATGATATTCTTTTCTATAAATTGATTTATGTATTCTGCTCCCTGTCCGGGCATTATTTTCCAATACTTCATAAAAATAAAGTTTTAGTTTCGTACCAATGCAAAATTATTGCTTCTCTCCCTCCATCACACCCATTTCGCGGAATGCGGCCTCATATGCTTTGAGGGCATACTCCACGGTCTCGCGGGTGTGCGGGACGGAGGGATCGTGGGCAATGATGTTGCGCAGGCGATGCGCAGAGCGTAGGCGATCCAGAGACGGCGTAGCCGTGGGATCCACGCGGTCAATCCGCTCCCCTACCGTGGCACCCTCATGCCCGAGATATTGCAGGACATCGTCCAGAAGCGTGTCTGCCCGCAGGACGGCCATGTTCAAATCGGACGTGTTGTCGGACTGCAATAGTTTTTGCACTTCCTGCCATTCATTGCCAATTTCTTTTTTGGCGCGTTCCGGCTTCATGGGCGTCGTACCCACTTTTTTGCCCCCCAATGTCATGTTGGGCTGGCGATTTTTTAAGGCGTTGAATCTGCGGAGGATAACACTGATGAACCCCACGAGAGCGGCGCTTGCCATAATAGAGAGTACCATGACAATCACGCGTATGCGCTCCCATATCCTGTAGATTGCTTCAAGAAACGAGCGATACCAATCCAGCCCCCACACCAGCCATGAGCCGATGAGGAGGAGCACGACGACAAACACAATGGAGGCGACAGCAATCTCCGCAAGCCATGTCTGGGGGTCGCCCGCCATGTGCGCCGATGATGGTGCGTCTTCGTCTCGGTCTTCAGGAGGCATATCTTATGTAAAATTCCAAATTACAAATACCAAATTACAAATAAATTCAAAATGCGCGTTTCGGTGATTAGTATTTTTGTCATTGGGATTTATTTGGAATTTGGTGCTTGATGCTTGTGATTTACGCTTTTGCGGTATAGCCGATTACCGCTTCCGCTTGTTTTGCGATATGAAATAACTTCTTGTCCTCAAGACGCGGGGCAATGAGCTGGAGGCCGATGGGCAACCCTGTAGCATTGGCCCCCGCGGGCATGGAGAGCGCGGGAAGTCCGGCGAGATTTACCGCGACGGTATAAATATCGGCGAGATACATTTCAAGCGGATTATCATTGCGGCTCCCGAGAGGAAATGCGGGTGCAGGCGTGGTGGGGCCTATCAGTATATCCACTCGTTCAAATGCGCGGTTAAAATCGTCCGCAATCAGACGCCGCACTTTTTGGGCCTTTAGATAATACGCATCATAATACCCTGCCGAAAGCGCGTACGTGCCAAGCATGATGCGCCGCTTTACTTCCGTACCAAATCCCTCGTCCCGCGAGCGCGCATATACATCATACAGCGTATCGGCGTCTTTGGCATGATGCCCATAGCGCTGTCCGTCCAGGCGCGCGAGGTTAGCCGATACTTCGGAGGGCACGATTATATAGTACGCGGGCAAGGCCAGATGCGCATGCGGCAGGGTAACTTCTTCAATCCTTGCTCCTGCGTGTTCCATGTTTTGTAATACCCGCCGAACGGCTTTTTCAACGTCCGCATCAAGACCGGCGCCAAAGTATTCCTTTGGTACGCCCACGCGCAGATTTTTCAACTTTTTGTCAAACATTGAATGTTTGACAGGGATCTCGGTTTCGTCATATGCAGTGGCATCAAACGCATCCTTTCCTCTGATTGCATCAAAAATAATTTCCGCGTCGCCTACTGTTTTTGCCAACGGCCCGATCACATCCAGGGATGATGCCATGGCAATCAGACCGTGGCGCGAGACCGCGCCATACGTCGGCTTCATGCCCACCACCCCGCAAAATGCCGCGGGCTGGCGAATGGATCCTCCGGTATCAGAGCCGAGAGCGGCAATCGCCATGCGCCCTGCCACCGCCGCGGCAGACCCACCCGACGAGCCGCCCGGCACGCGCGTCACGTCATGCGGATTTTTCGTGGGTCCAAATGCCGAATACTCTGTGGAAGAACCCATCGCAAACTCATCCATGTTTGTCTTGCCTAAGATGATCGCCCCCTGTTCTTTCAGTTTTCGTATAACGGTAGCGTCATAGCTTGCGGTGTAGTGTTCAAGGATTTTAGAGCCCGCAGTCGCCTGCCGTCCTTCAACCAAAATATTATCCTTCACTGCAATAGGCACGCCAAAAAGCGGCGGCAATGCCTCAATATCAAGAGGATTTGCCGTGGCGATCCGTATATCCGCAGACCGCGCCGCTTCCCGCGCATCATCAAAGACATGCAGGTATGCATGCAGTACGCCGTCTTTTTGCGCGATCGCATCCAAATGCGCGCCGACCAGATCGGATACTGAAAATGCCCGTTCGCGCAATCCTTTTGCCGCGGCAGACAGCGTAAGCGATGTAATATCCATATGTGTCAGGAGAAAATCTTTTTTACTTTTACCCAGCCGTCTTTTTTCTCGGGTACTGCAGAGAGTAGTTGCTCATGCTTGCCTTCCAGCACGGGATCGGACACGGCGTCTTCGCGCATGACGTGTGCAAGCATCGTGCCGCCTGTCATCGGCATCACTCCTTCGGTATCTGCTTCGTTTAATTTCTCCACAAACCCCAAAATGGCAGATAGTTCACCCACAAACCGATCTTCCTCCTCCGCCGTCAGCGCGAGGCGCGCCAGATGCGCAATATGCTGTACATCTTTTTTGGAAATCATACCCTGATCGTATCTTTTTTGTGGTCATAAAGAAACTTGACAGAACATTAGTAGTATGATATAGTGGACAACAGCAGGGGATCCCTCACATTAGCAAAAATAGGTCTTTGATAAGATTTGATAAGACGACTACGTCATGTGCTCCGGGTTTCGGCACAGAGTTCAGAAAAGTATATTTTCTGGATTGCGCGCCGAAACTCGGCTCTTGTTGGCATGTCGCCAGCGGGAAGCTCCAAGTCCGTAAGTCCTCACCAGCAGTGGGAGGCGGGGCTAAAAGGAGAATTAAGATGGAGTTGACAGAAAGAATTGCCCAGATGGTTGAAACAATTCGTGGAGCCGAGTTCACATGCATCGAGCGGGCGACCGCCATGACCGCTTTCCACGAAGAGTGGAAGCACAAACTGGAGGGGAAGCTCGCAAAGCTCGTGGCCTGCGAAACGGTTCGCGAGATCTCGGATTTCCTGTACACGAACCAGTCGTTGGGCGGTTTCGCCGCCCAGAAGTTCATCTCCGAAATTGACCAGCTGGTCTACGAGGAGATGCGACAGGAGATCGCGGACTGGGAATTTATCTCCTATGAAGACAGCTACGGTCCGGCGGCCGAGTCCGTGCGGAAGTACGCGAAGGTGAAGGATCCCAAGGGGATCATTCACGAATTCCAGTACGGAAACAACGGGGCAAGCGGCATGGGCTCCGAATTCCGCAGTTTCGGGACGCCACCCAGTGGCATGGCCATCAAGGTCATTGCCACTGAAATAATGAGGCGGAAGCTCGCGGGAGAAAGCACCCCAGCTTTTGTTGGGGTCTGCACTGCACGGGCGTAGAGTCGACAAGCGCGCCGTGATCGCGGACAAAGTTTAACCGAGTTGAGGACACGGCCTCAACTCACAACATGGCTCCGGTGGAAACACTCGGAGCCTTTCTTTTTTGTATTAAAAATGCTCTGATGCCGCGGACGTTATTTTTTCTGCATGGTGAACATGTCTGCCACCTCATCGGCCGTGGTGGCGTCTGCGGCTTTTTTATCGTCCCTGAAGCGCACGAGCCGCGGAAACCGCAAGGAGTATCCCCTACCGTCGGATGCTTTCTTGCCTGCGGTGTGGCGGGGCGAGAGCGTGATCTCGTCTGCCAATATCTCTACCACAAGTGACGGCCGTATCCAAATGTGCGGTGCGGTTTCTTTTTCTACCACATATTCCTTGGGCTGTTCTTTCACTTCCAATGTTTTTATCCGCCGGTATGCCTCGCGGAAATTTTCGTCGGAAAGGCCGGTGCCCAGGCGCGAGAGCGAATAATACCTCCCGTCACCGCCCCGGACACCGAGGAGAAAACCACCGATGCCAAACCCCGCGCGCTTGCCCCTGCCCCGATACGCGCCCATGACCACGCAATCAATCGTATCGGGCAATCCCTTTTTGCCGCCATCGCGCAAATTCCCCAGAGCCGCAGTGGTTGCCTTGAGTTTGACCCAATGAAAGCCGCGGCTCCCCGGCTCGTAGGGCGCCGTAAGATTTTTTGCGACCAGACCTTCAAGTCCTTTGGTAATGCTTGCCGCGAGCGCTTTTTCAACGCGCCCGGGGTCGGATGTTTTCTCAAAACTGGTCAGCCGTATCGTATTGTCTTTTTTGGGCAGGGCGCGTTCCAGCAATGCACGGCGCTCCAGAAAAGGCCGGTCAAGCAATGATTTCCCGTCCAGATACAAAATATCAAAAACAAAAATGCTCAACGGCAGTTTCTCGGCAAATTCCGCGACGTCGTGCTTGCGCTTTCTCTGAATCGTTTCCTGAAAGGGCGCGAACGTGCCGGTTTTGGCGTAGTAGCCGATTGCTTCTCCGTCCAGAATAATATTTTTGACCAGCAGGCGTTTCGCCGCCGCGACTATTTCAGGAAACATCGCTGTAGTATTTTCCAAGTTCCGCGAGAACAGCATTACTTTTTTCTCTTTTTCTTCCTGCCATACATGCATCTGCATGCGCAGGCCGTCTAGTTTTTCTTCCAGCCCGACCTCCGGACCCGCTTTTTCCATGGCGTCGGCAACTTTGGCCACGCGTTCGGCAAGTGATGGGCGGATGGGGGTGCCCGGCTCCGCCTGGAGACGAGAGAGTGACGCAAGACCTCCCTTTTTTACTCGCTTCGCAATCGCGCCAATATCGGCAGTGACATTATATGCGCGCTCAATCGCGGGACGCGCCGACTTGTCACCTTTGAGCATGAGGGACAGCGCGTCCAGAAGTGTCGCTTCGGAAAAGCCAAGCCGCATTTTGCCCACCGGAATCCGCGCGACATACTTTGCCGATGCGCGATCTAGCGCGCCAAGCAGATCCGACATGGCCCGTATTTTGCGCTCCTGACTTCCCGTACCCGCGTCCCGCGCTATGGCAGTGAGACGACCGTACACTTCCCGAACGCTCATACCTTTTCCCTTTTTCTCGCGCGAGCCGGCTAATTCATACGCAATATCGCCCAAGTCGCCCGTACGGCGAAATTGCGCCAGCACGCGATCTGCGGGCGTGTCATAGGTAGCGGCAAGAATCTGTATCATCATTTTTTCGGCAATTTGGAATTCCACGCCCCTGTATGACGGCAGGAGTTCACCAAGCAAAAGATACGACAAGGCGTCCGCCTCTTCGTGGTCGGCTTTTGCGTACACATCGGCAAGGATCTTGGTCATGTCGTTGCGCGATGCCGTGCCTTCCAATTTTTCCAGATATGCCGCCAATTCGGAAAACCGCATATATGTTACCGTCCGTCAGTAGATGACTTGGAATCCCCTCTTGACCACCCGGGCCGCATTGGCGCCCTCGCGGTTCTGCCCCGCAACCACGACAGCGGTCACTCCCCCTTCTTTTGATACGCGCACGCTATACTGCCCGCCGGAGCGCACCGGAATATCAGTCGCGACAAAACAATCACGTCCCTGAACCACCGTGCATATCGCGTTATCCTGACTGTCAAGATACAGCGTTCGCTCAATGCCTTCGTCAGCGGCATAGAGCGCGCGGAATGAGTCGGCAACTTCGCCGGAAATCCTGAATTCGCCATATACGACATTAAAAATTCCGATACTGATGGAGAGAATGGCGGAGAGCAGTACGACGACGAGCAATAGGGTGATGCCTTCCCGACGAAAATTACAATCTCCAAATCCCAAATTACAAACAAATCCAAAATCCCAAATATGAAATCCGAAACCGCTTTGGTTTTTGGAGTTTTTGACTTTGGAATTTATTTGTGATTTGGAGTTTGTCATTTGGTATTTTATGCTTACTGATCTCTAAATCTCTGTACGACCATGGTCTGCAGATCCATCTGGGAATCCAGCACCTGCTTGGCTCCGCGCGAGCGTATGGACAGAGAAACCATGGCCCACGGCTGTCCGTCTGTCGCACCCAGTATTACTCCTCCTACCCTGAACCATATACTCTCCACAGCCACTTCTTCGGAAAGCAAGGGCTTGGCGTCAGCACAATTTGTGCTGTCAACCAGACGCAGGAGAGAGGTGCCCGACCGGTAGTATACGCGCGATGTGCCGCTGGATGCGACAAACCTGATTTCTTCTCCAGCCGTTGCCGCGCACAGGCGCGACAGTTCGTATTGGGAGCCCGTGCGCATCTCCTTGGTCATGAGCTCCACACTGAAACGGATGTTGTCCTGTGCGGCCTGCACGTTGGATGCCTTGATCTGGGCATTGGAAATGCCAATGGTAATGCCGATTGCGGCAATCACAATCGTGGAAAAAATCCCGATTGAGATGATCATCTCCAAAAGCGTGAAGCCCGCTTCACGCTTTTGGAAATTCCAATTTCCAAAAATCAAATTCCAAACAAATCTCAAATCCCAAAGATGAAATCCTAAACCGTTTTGGGTTTTGGAGTTTCGGGTTTTGGGATTTATTTGTAATTTGGAGTTTGTCATTTGGGATTTCGTGATGTTATCGCCAGTCATAGAGACGTTCCCGTAATACCACGCTTCGATCGGTTCCCCGCTCATTCCAGGTGACCGTTGAGATGACATCCATCTGTGCAGATGCGGGGATGTCGGTGTCCGGCGCGTCAGGCGGAGAGGTAATTTCAACGCACCGGAAAAAATGCGTCGCAACGCCGCTCCGGTATCCGTAGGTGCCATAATTATCCAGCAAGGGATCGTTTTCATACCGCAGGGGACTGGAACATGAGACCGAAAGGCGCGGGGTCGCGATCACAGACGGCCCGCACGAGATGGTGGTAAATGATTCCATATCCACGCCTGCCCTGACACGCGTGAGCATGCCGCCTTCGGGGTCGCGGTTCCACTGCCAGACCGCGGGGCCGTTTTGTGTGTCGCACGCGACATTGTTTTCCCGCACCAGACGCACGATCTCCAGCCCTTCCTGTGCCAGGTTGGAGGCGATCACTTTATTTTTTGAAAAAGAAAACGTAACAAGTCCGCGCGTGATGAGAGACACCGGCCCCACCACAGCGGCGAGGATGACGGCAAGCGCCACCACGGTCTCCAACAGCGTGAAGCCGGCTTCACGCTGTTGGAAATTCCAATTTCCAAAAATCAAATTCCAAACAAATCCCAAACCCCAAATACGAAATCCTAAACCGTTTTGGTTTTTGAAATTTTGGGTATTGGGATTTATTTGTAATTTGGAGTTTGTCATTTGGGATTTCGTATATCATTTGATGCTGACCTGTCCGCTCGTCCGCGCCACTATGCGTTTGGTCAGCTGTCCTGATGCGGTGACAAGCTCTATTTCCGCCAAGTCGCCAAGTACAGCGCCATCGGCGCCGGCAAGCGTTACTGCGGCTTCGGGCGCCGCAAATACGACATAGAGCACCGGCACCTGCTGACGGTTATTGAATGCGTCATGATACGCGACTGATTTTATTTTCACATTCCCTTCAAAGACCGCGTCTCCGGTAATGCGCACATCCCGCTCGTCTTCCACGAGTTCCCCTCCGTAACGGTTGTCACGGTTGAAGTCCCCGAACACAAAGTAGGTTCCCGCACCCTGCTCAAATCGTATGCCGATAGCCGGAGGAATGCGCGGGCCTGCAAAAGGAGTTTCTATCTGTGTCACAGCAAGCGACATGTTCTGCGCTCGTCTGATGGCAAGCGCCAATTCCCGTGCGGATCGGTTGAGCGCGGCTCCTTCGTGCAGACCGGTGAAGCTGACCAATACAATGCCACTGATGACGGTGACGATGGACATCATCACCACCACCTCCACCATCGTAAAGCCGCCGGCTTTACGATGGTAAATTCCAAATCCCAAACCCCAAACCCCAAATAAATCTGAAATACGAAATTCCAATACTCCAAACGCGCGTCGTTTTGAATTTGTAATTTTGATCATTGAAGTTTATTTGGGATTTCGTGCTTGATGCTTGGGATTTATTATAACAGGATGTGGAGCCCCGTAAAAGCGAAAAACAGGTCGGCCCACAGCCACGCGGCCAATGTTCCGACGAGAATAAAGGGCCCGAACGGGATCCTGCTCCCCCACGCTTTTCTGCCGCCTGCCAACAACATGACACCGACAATACCGCCGATCCAGAATGCAAAGAGAACGGCGGCAATGGCCGCGGGGAATCCTACGAGGAGCGACGTCGCAAGCGCCAGTTTTACATCGCCAAACCCTATCCACCTGCCGCCGGAGACAAACCAGAGGAGAAAGAAGAAAAGTGCACACCCAAAAGCACCGACAGCATCCCACCCCAAGGAACCCTTGCCGAGAGAGGTGACGATGCCCGCAAGACCAAGCATGAGCACTGCGCCGTCGGGGATGATCTGAAACCGGAGATCGGAAACCAGGACGACAATACCTGCCACAGCCACGGCGAGCAATACAATGGTCACAACATAGCCGCTTTCGGGCAAGGCAGAGTATGCGATACCAGAAAAGAGGAGGGCTGTCGCTAACTCAACAAGCGGATATTGAATAGAAAACGGCTTTTTACATCCCCTGCACCTGCCTTTTTGCCGCAGAAAACTGAAGATGGGAATGAGCTCAAGAATGCCCAACGTCCTGGCACACGCCATACACCGCGATCGGCCGCCCAATCCTTCTCCCCGCTCGCCCCGCAGAATGACGACATTGAGAAAACTGCCTATAACGAGGCCCGTGACAAAGAAAAAGGCGGTAGCTAAAAAAATCATGAAGTTATGAAAAAGAATGACGATGACGCTATGGGTCATCGTCATTCTCGTCACGATTACGTCGCGAACTAGGGAATAATATCGTAGATTGCCGCGGCGGTTGCTCCGTCAAATGGAGCGCCAAGCCCGCCGTAGGTCACGCCGGTGGCGCACACGGGGATGTTGTCCGTAGAATCGCAATCCTTATCCGAACTCAACGCGGGGTTGGTGGATTCTTCCAATGTCGCGCCCAAGTGATAGGTGGTACGCGGCGTTGCCGAGTTGGAAGCATATCGGTAGCAACCGCCCTGGGGATCACGCGGTATCTGCGGGATATAACCGCCGGTTGCCAGCACCTCAAGGCCGTTTGCCAGTGTCGCGGTGCACGTGCTTGCCGGATCGGTTGCCGCCGGATACTGCGGAGGCGACTGGGCGTCAAAATAAAGCTCAAGCGCCAATTGTATCTGCTTGAGGTCGGTGATGCGGCGCGCATCGCGCGATTTTCTGCGCGCGCTGTTGAGCGATGCCAACACAATAGATGCCAGCACGCCAATGATCGCGATGACTACTAAAAGCTCAATGAGGGTAAAACCCAGAATACCGCTTTTTCTCTTCATAAAAAACATAAAGCAAATAATGACAATGACGTTTGTGACCTCTTCTAGTTTACCCGGGTACGCTCTAAGTGCAAAACACACTTATCCACAATCATATCGCGCCGACGAGGTTATAGAGCGGCACCAGCACTGACGCGACTAGGACTCCGATGCCGACACCCAGAAAAATGATAAGCGCCGGTTCAATCAACGCCACAATATTTTCCAGCACACTGTCCACTTCTCTGCGGTAAAACTTGGAAACGGAGCCGAGGATGAAATCCAGGCGTCCTGACTGCTCTCCTATCCTGATCATCTGGGTAACCAGTTGGGGGATTTCCGGTGTCTGTTCAAACGCCGCCGAGATGGTACTGCCGCCTTTGACCGATTCTATGGCGCGCTCAATCGCCTGCCGGTACACGACATTGCCCACGACATCGCTGGTAATGGTGAGGGCACGGACAATAGGAATGCCGCCCATAATGAGCGTCTGGAGGTTGTCGGTCAGGCGCGCCATAAAGAGCTTGCGGTACAGCTGGCCAATGATCGGCACCGACACTTGAAGGCGGTGAAAGAACATTTTTCCCGGAGGCGTTGCAGACCAGCGCCATAGGAGTATGCCGATACCAATAAGGAAGAGGAGGATCAATAGCCCCCACCGCCGGAGCGTGAGCGACACAAAGATGACGGCCTGTGTGTACAGCGGCACCTGCTGTCCGGTTTCCTCAAAAATGCTGATGAGCCGGGGAAAGACGACCACGAGCATGACGACCAGCACACCGGTAAATGCGAGCAGGACGAACGCCGGATAGATCATGGCGTTGCGCGCTTTGGATACCAGATAGTACGAGCGCTCCACATAATCGGCCAGATAGGTGAAAATCTCCTGGAGTTTGCCCGATTCTTCGCCGGAGCGGACGAGGTTCACATAAAAAGAAGAAAATGCTTCCGGCCGCTTGCCCATGGCCTGGGACAATGACATGCCGCCCGCAACATCATCAAGAATGCCTGCAATCACCTGCCGCAGAGCCGGCTTTTCCGCTTCACTCATCAGTGTCTTGAGCGCTTCAACCACCGGAATGCGCGCCTCAAACAGCGTGGCCAACTGGCGGGAAAAAATGACAATGTCCTTGTATTTGACGCGCGCGCCAAATATATTGCGCTCAAAAAGCGACGGGGGTGCTGTCTCCCGCACCACAATGACCGTCAACTTGTTTTGCTGAAGCGCGTCCAACGCCGCTTCTTCGGAAGAAGCGGTAACCAGGCCATTGCGCATTTCCCCTTCCGGCGTACGTGCTTTGTATTCAAATGTAGGCATAGATTATCGCAAAAGTGTTTGTAACTCTCCCGGGTTGAGGGAATAGAGCAGAGCATTTTCCAGCGACACTTCGCCCTTGCGCACCAACGTGACGAGTGACCGGTTCAGGCTGATCATGCCTTCTTCCGAGCTGGTCTCAATCACCATGTCCAGTTCATGCGCTTTATTTTCCCGGATGAGATTGCGGATGGCGGGATTGGCGATCATGACCTCAATTGCAGGCACCAAGCCCCCCGCGACCCGCGGTATCAGGCGCTGGGATACGATACCAATGAGCGTGGATGCCAGCTGTGCCCGTATCTGGCTTTGCTGGCCCGATGGGAACGTATCAATGATGCGGTCAATGGTCTGCGCCGCATTGTTGGTGTGCAGGGTGGAAAGAATAAGATGTCCTGTTTCTGCGGCGGTCACTGCGGTGGCAATGGTTTCGCTGTCGCGCATCTCACCCACCATCGCGACATCCACATCCTCGCGAAACATGGAGCGCAAAGCCCTGCTAAAATCGCTGGTATCCATCCCTACCTCGCGTTGGTCAATAATGGAGCGATCGGATGCAAAGAGGTATTCAATCGGGTCTTCAATCGTAATGATGTGGTCGGCGCGCGCGTGATTGATGTAGTCAACCATTGCGGCAAGCGTAGTTGATTTGCCGTGCCCAGTAGGGCCCACCACCAAGAAAAACCCCTGCTGGCGACGGCTGAATTCCTCCAGGATCGGGGGGAGATTGAGATCCGAGAACTGCTTTATTTTTGCAGGAATCAAGCGCAGAGCCGCACCCATATATCCGCGCTGATGAAACAGGTTGACCCTGAAACGCGCGCGCTCCTGAAAGTCGTAGGACAAATCCAACTCTTTGTCGCGCAAAAACCGTTCCTGCTGGGGAGCCGTGAGAAGCGCCATGATAAAATCGCGTGCCGTGTCGGGCGTCATGATCTCCTCTTTGAGAAGCGGCACCAATCCCCCGTCCACGCGAATGGCGGGATGCCTCCCTACCGTGATGTGCAAATCAGACGCGTTCTCCTTCACGACGGTTGAGAGGAGATTTTCTACGAGGTGTTTGGCGTTGAGCATAGCCATACTATGCGATGCCAAGGACGGAACGTACTTTCGCGACCACCTCAGACGGCGTAAAATGCGCTTTTACGACATAATCATTGGCTCCCAATTTCATGCCCCGGTCAACATCTTCTTTCTGACCAAGATTGGTGAGCATAATTATTTTTTGCCGTAACCCTTCTTTGCGCAGGCGTTCCAGCGTCTGGAACCCATCAATGCCCGGCATGACCACGTCAAGTAGGATGACATCGGGATCAAACGATTTCGCTTTTTTTATGCCGTCTTCGCCGGTGTGGGCAAAATCAATCGTAAAGTGCTCGTCCTTAAATTTCAGGACGTACATCTCAACAATAAACGGATCATCGTCAATGACTAAAACTTTGTAGGGCATATCAGGTGAAAATCTCAAATCCTAAATTACAATTCACAAACAAATTCCAAAAAACGAATGTTCAAAAATACAAACGCGCGTTTTATATTTTGGGTTTTGGCCATTGGAATTTATTTGTAATTTGGTGTTTGTTATTTGGAATTTCGCTAGGGGGTTGCGGTCTGCGGACCCTTGGCTTTGCCGGATATGCTGTCCGTTTCCAGGGTATAGGTCAGGGTATATCCCTTGCCGTCGGGCGAATCGTAGGCATATATGTAATTACCCGTGCGCAGGGGGTCTAGGGGCATGGCTGGTATGGCGCGAGCATCCAACAGCGCCACGGACAGCGCATCACTGCCGGTAATCACACCCATTGCAATGGGAAATACCCGATTGTCAGTGGCATATAGCGCCAGGGCTTTCTGCAATTCGCCTATTTCCCGTTCCCGTTCGGCATCGCGCGCCCGCGCGCGGTATCCAGCCATCTGCACAAACGCGACCGACGCAATGGTCGCGATGATCGCCGTCACGACCAGCAGTTCAATGAGCGTAAATCCTTTCGTCCTGTCCATGAAAGTTCCGGTAACTTGATATTACACTACCTCCAGCAGTTCCTCAAACCCGATCGTCCCTTTCAGCACTTTCATGAGCCCGTCCTGCTTCATAGACAGCATGCCCTGGCGCAATACCTCCTGCCGTATATCCGATTCGGACGGTTTTGAGAGAATGATCTTCTCAAGTTCCGGCGTCATGGTGAGCACTTCAAAGATGCCCATGCGCCCGCGGGTGCCTTTGGGACATACGGCGCTGACCTCGCCCTGATACACCTGCCCATGCATCAGGGTCTCTGCCTCTTTTCTCGCCGCAGGAGGCATGGTCGCTATGTCGGTCATGAGCATCTCTTTCAGAGCGCCCTCTATGGCAACTCCCTTGCGCGAGTCCTGACAGAGCTTGCGCACCAGGCGCTGGCCGATGGCCATGATCAGCGTAGGAGCAAGCAAAAACGGGTCAATGCCCATATCAATGAGGCGCGGGATAACGCCGACGGCATTGTTGGTGTGGAGCGTGGAGAGCACGAGGTGGCCGGTGAGCGCTGCGTGAATGGCAAGCGCTGCGGTCTCGCGGTCGCGGATCTCCCCTACCATAATGATATCGGGGTCCTGGCGCATGATGTGGCGGAGGCCGGTGGCAAACTCATATCCGATCTCCGGCCGCACCTGTGACTGATTGACGCCCTGGATATAATACTCAACCGGGTCTTCCAGGGACACGATATTGTAGCGTTCCTCATTGAGTTTCTGCAAGAGCGCGTAGAGCGTGGTGGATTTGCCCGACCCCGTGGGGCCGGTGATCAGAATCATGCCGAACGGCCGCTGAATGGCGGCATTTATTTTCTCCAGATTTGACCCCTCTATGCCCAGATCGGCCATAGTCGTGACACCCGCTTCCGGATCCAGGATACGGATGGCTACTTTTTCGCCGAATGCCGTGGGAAACGTGGACACGCGGAAGTCAATGAACCGGCTGTTAATTTCCGCATGGAACCTGCCGTCCTGGGGCACGCGCGTCTCGTCAATTTTCAGATTGGTCATGACCTTGATGCGCGATACCACCGCCGGATGCACATCAATGGGCAGGAGAAGCGAGGTATACAGCACGCCGTCCACGCGGAAGCGCACCCGCAGATTGGCGCGCGTGGGTTCAATATGAATATCCGATGCCCTGCCATCCACCGCGTGACGCAGGATGACACCCATCATCTTGGTGACCGGCGCATCTTCCACGATTTTGGTCGGATCACGTCTGATTTTTACATCAGCGCCCAGACCTTCGTATTCTTTTTCAAATTCGCCGAGCGCCTTGGTCACTTCTCCGGACAAACTGCGGTATTCCTGGAGCACGGCCTGGAAATCGGAAGGGATGATGATGAATATGCGCAAGGGCAGGCCCGCGCGGCTGGCTATAAATTTCAGCGCTTCCTGCGACGCCGCATCTTCCGGATGCAACATGCCGATGTCCAGAAAACCCTCGTGTCTCCCCAGGGGAATGATGGCATAGTGCCGCGCCGATTCTTCGGGAATGTCGCGGAGCACGTCAAACGGCACCGCCACTCCCTGCAGATATTTCACCGGATACCCCGTAAGCGCGCTTTTTGCTTCTGCAACATCTGTTTCCTTTATCCCGCGAGTGTAGAGCAGATCGTCAAACGACGTTCCTTTCTCGCGCCCCTCTTTACGCACTACAGCACCCTCCTCAAGCGTGAGGAGGTTCTTGGACACCAAAATGTCTATGACGGTCTTGGCCATATCGGCAAAAAATTATAAAACACAAACTACAAATCTCAGACAAAACACAAACGACGCGCGGGTTTGTGTTTTTTCGTTTTGTGTGTTGTGTTTTGTCTGAAATTTGTTCATTATGCTTTGTGTTTTCGTTTACGAGCGGCGCGCAGAGCACTCTATTTTTGCAGAAACCGGAGGATTGCTTTCTTGAAATCCTTTAGGTCGCCGAGGTTTTTTTGCAGTTTTTGATGCACGATCTCGCGGTCAATTTTTTCATAGTCGTGTACCAGGATGTTGCGAAAATTGGCAATGCCCGCGAGGCGATCGGCAAGGTCTTCGGAGATTGCGTTCCGCTCCCGCAGGACGGCAAAAATATCCTGATTGTCTTCCGGTCTGCGTAGTCCTTCGGACAGGATCAACAGCTTGCCAACATCCATCAGCACCTCAATCGCAAGCTGAAAATATCGTTCCGCCAGGCCGTAGAGGTGATAATCGGAGAGAAAGCTCTGTTTGTTCACTTTCTGAATCTCCCCAAGATACGCCAGATACTCGTCCAGACGCTGGAGTTTGGCGATGACTTTATTGAACCCCTCGTTGGACATACGCGCGATTGTATTGATTGAGAAACGGCAAGAAATCAAAATAGAGAGAGAGAGTTCTAGCGGCAAAATCAAGCCGTGACGCCTCGGACGCCTCGTATATCACCATTCCTTCCTTGAGAATGACGTATTTGAAAAAGAGCGAGATGACATCGTTCAAAATCACGACATCAACATTCCTTTTTAGGGCATGTCCCAATTCGCTCATAAGACGGAGGCGAAGTTCAAATCGCTCTTCTTTGGACATCCGCTCCGGCAGAAATACCGCAATGTCCGCGTCGCTGTCCGAGGTCGCGGTGCTACCGGCCAAAGAGCCGAAAAGGTAGGCAAATACAACCGGCTGTTTTTCAAAAACCGGCGTACACGCGTCCTTGATTGACTGGATATCCACTTCCTTCATACCTCCATCCTACCACGGCCAAAAGACGAAAGGAAACGACATGGCGCCACGCGCTATTTTTTCTCCCGCGGCGTCAACATCTTTCTCATTTCTTCCTGCACCTTTGGCGTGAGTTGCTCAATCCTCTCTCTGCTGCCCTGAAGATCTTTCCGGATGCGCTCCAACGTCTCCGCCGGCGTTTCTTCCGGTTTTCGCTCTTTATACTGTGGCAGCATCTTCTCTTGCAAAGACGACTGCGGAGGCGTCGCCTCTTGCGGTTGCTCTTTAAGCCGTTTTATTTTGCCGAGGAGTTCTCTTAAAAGTTCTACATCTCTGTATTCCAGCCCTCGCTTTTCCTGCTTCTCTTTTTGCTCCAGCTTATCAACCACTTCCTGCATCTTCCAGATCTCCCGTTGCCGCTCGCTCGGACGCTCCGCGTCTTGCAACATCTGTTTTGCTTTCTGCAATACCTCGCTCGCCTGTGCATAGATATGCTCATAAGGGGATCGTTCTTGGGAAAATCCTGCCGCCGCCTGTTTGGTATGCTCGGCTTTCGTGAGGTACTGCTCCACATTCCCCGCCTGCGTCTTGAAAAGGAATCCCGCGGGTTTATTTCCCCTTTCGGCCCTTCCCATCTGCACGGCGAGCTCAAGCAGTTCTGAGTGAAGTCGGGACGCAAGAAATTTTTCGGTCTCTATCAATCTTTCAAGGTAGAGCATGTCTTTTGAGAGCGTGCCTTCCCGCGGCGATGCTAAGCGTAGACCGGATTCTTGTAGCGCTTGCTCCGCCCGTTCGTATCGGTCTTCCCTCATCTCAATCTTTTGCCCCGGCCCTGCGGCCTCCGTGCCGTGCGGCATGCCCCATGAAAGCGAAAGGCCGAGCATAGTCATGCCTACCATGCGCGCCGCCTTGCCCTGAAACTTCTGGAGGGCGCCGCCTATCTTGCTATTTTCTTCGCGCGTCATATCCAGACGCTCGGCAAATTGTTCCGGGATGATTTCCGCGAGCACCCCATTTTCTTTCGCAAATGAATCAATGAGTCCCGCGCCTTCGGTTTCAATGCTTCCCCGCGCCTCCACATTTTCCGCAGGAGGAGACATCGTCAGTTTTTCGCTCATACAAGTGCCTTAGTGTTTGAAATATTAAGAAGGAAGTATCGCTTCCTCGACGTCCACAACGCGCGTCCACGCGCCGCGATCGCCCGTGAACATCGCGCGCTCTTTCTCCTCTTGCACAGCGCGGAGCCACGCGGCGCCTCCGGGAACCGTTGCCAAAAATTCCACAATATGTGGCCGCGTCTCGGCCGGAGCCGCCTCTATGCGGGATAGCCAAAACTGCTGATCTGCGTCGCCCAAACCGCTCTCTTGCAGACGAGCGACAATATCTTGGTGATCCATAGTGTTTGGTTGTTATCCGTGTAATTTATTCGACCATAAAACGATAAACGATAAACGATACGATACGATACGATTTTCTCATGTGTCGTTCATTTAAACGGCGCGAACGGATTTTCCCTGCCCGGCGTGATTTCCGGCTGGGGTATTTCCTGCGGCTCAACGAGATCCAGGAAAAAACGATCCTGAAACAGCGACGTGTCCAGATCAAGCGTCTTGAGACGGCGTATTTCCGCCAGGGTCTTGGAAAAGCTGGCGCTCTCCCCTTCTGTCTCGGGGGTAGCGCCTAGATACCCGTACCAGGTATAGCCAATGACGCCCAGAAGGGCGACGAGCACCAGCGAAAAAAGAGTGTTGCGGTTCATGGCCGGAAACTATTGATAATAGGTTTTTGCTTTCAAAGTAAAATCAGATATTTCGCCTTTGCTTCCGGCGCTGAACGAAATGTCTTCCACATCAATCAGGCGAAGATTCCGCTCCAACCCCCGGAGAAATTTTTTGAATGAGGCATATGAGCCCGCGACTTGCAGATTGAACGGGAGCGCCTGTGTTTCCTTGACTGAACGCGGGGACACGGCTGCCCCCGTCGGACGTGGAGTTCCGGGAGTACCCGGGCGCTGGGCTTGCGGCTCGCTCTTTTCCCCTTCAGGACTTACCAGATCAATCCTGCGGAGAGCAATGGCATTTTCAATAGTTATCGCTTCCATGGAAACCAGAAAGTCGGATGCGTGCGGGCCTTGGGGCAACATGCGATCCACGCGGCCGAGATTTTCTTTGCTGATGGAATTGACGAGCGAGAGTAGTTTGTCGCGATTGTCAATCAGCTCGTCAAATTCGGCGCTGATTGCTTCCAGCTCTGCGACCTCACCGCGCAATGTCTGAAAACGATCCCATTCGGGAGAGAGATAAAACAGACCCGACAGCAGGGCGGCGGCAAAAAGAATAGTGGCAATAAAGATGCGGGGCATACCAGATGAAAGCTCCAAATTATAAATTCCAAATGACAAACAAATCAAAAACTCCAATATTCAAATTACAAACGCGCGTTTTGGTGATTGGTTTTTTGGTCATTGGGATTTATTTGGGATTTGGCGCTTGGGATTTGGAATTTACTGCCTTAGATGCAGGAGGGTCGGCTTGAACAGAAGCGTGAGCTTGAATCCGACCAATCCCTCGCTTGTTGCGGACAGCCCGCCAAATTCAGTCCGCTCAATCTGGGGCTCGCGCTCAAACAAGGCGATCTGGCGCGACAAGGTGCCATAACTTGCCGCTTCTCCGGACATATCAAGTTTCAAGCCGTCCGCAGAAAAGGTGAAATTGAGAAAACGCACCTGGGGATGGGTATTTTTTTCAATGACACTGAACACATTGGACGCAAATATATGCTCGCCGATGAGCGTGCGGACGCCATTAAGGCGTTTGTCCAACAATACTACTTGTTGGAGTAATTCCGGCCGCACATTTTCTTCCTTGATTTTGTTTTGGGCAATAAATTCATCCCGTTGTGCTTCCTGGGCGCGATTGAGTACAAAAAGTCCGCCGATGCCAACGGCCACGAGTGCCAGCGCCGTTGCCGATACAAAAAAGAATAACGACACCCCCCTACCCTGGAGTACGGTGGAAAACGATGACGATTGTCGTGAAGTGAGAAATTCTGCCGCCATGAGTTATAAAATATGCATGGGCTATCGCGGGGTAAATTCCCGTAGTGCCGCGCCGACTGCCGTGGAAAAATTGGGTCCTATTTCATTGAGCATGGGCTGGAGAAATGGCGGCGTCACCAGTCGCGCAAACGGATTGCCCCGCGTCACCTCTACACCCAGCTTGGATGCGCCGTATTCAACGATACCTTTGAGGTGCGCTCCGCCGCCGGTAATGTTTACGCGCTGGATTTTGCGCTGTGCGCGGCGGTTATACGTCGCGATCGTGCGCGCAATCTCGGCAAACATCGTCTCTATCAACGGCACGAGCACCGAGGAGATTTCCCGCTCCTCAATGCGCTCCGACAGCCCGATGTCGCGCTTTGCCTGCTCGGCCCTGTCCCTGCCGATCGCAAGCCCGCGTTCCAGGGCCAATGTCAGTTCCTGCGACCCCCTGCCGATCGTGTGCACCAAGCGGATAAAGCCCTTATCTACAAAAGTCAGCGTCGTAGAAAGATGCCCGATGTTTACCAATACCTGGGGCCCCTGATCGTGTCCCACGAGCGAGCGCACCAGACTGAACGGCTCTACTTCCAAAGCGCGGAGCGAGATGCCAGCGCTCTGGGCCACGCGCCTGAATTTATCCACGGTCTCGCGGGGAACAGCAACAAGCAGGACTTCCACCGTATCGCCTACTTCTGCATTTTCCAAAATCATCCATTCCAGAACCACTTCGGCGATGGGGATGGGGACGTATTTACGCGCCTCATACGGCACGGCTTGCGAGACCTCGCTTTCCAAAGATCGCGGCAAGAAAAGGGTGGTGATAAACGCGGCGGTCGCGGGAATCGTACATACCGCGGCAGTCGTCGTCACATTGGACTCGCGGATGAGATCTTTGATCAACTCCGCGATATCCGTATCTATGTACGGAACGCCTCCACTGCTGTGGCTGGTCTCGGGGTGCTTGAAATATCCCTCGTTTTTTATCTCACCGTACGTTTCCAGAATCGCGCGCTCCCCTTCGTACCGCAATTGTACCACCTTGCTTGAATAGGTACCAATATGCAGACCGCAGACACGCGAGGGTTTTTGCGACAGAAAGGAAAGAGAGAACCCCGGACGAGCCAGTTTTTTGAGAAAAGAGAAATCCACTGCCACTTCTCCAGTATACGATGAATACCGCAATGAATGGAGAGCCAGCGGCCCAAGTTATCCACAAGCACGAGAGATAGTATACTGCCCGTATGTCTCGTATTGCCCGAGCAAAGCGATTTTTCCTGGATCTTCTCTTCCCTCTCCACTGCGCGGGGTGCGGAAAAGAAGGCATGGGATTTTGTGATACGTGCCAGGCATTGCTCACGCTCATTCCCCCCTCCTGTTTTGTGTGTAAAAAATTGGTGCCGGGGATACACGGGGTCCCTGCCGGACGCACGTGCATGTCATGTCGCAAGAAAAGCAATATCTACAGCTTTTTCTCTCCTTTTTTCTATGATTCCGCGGCAGTTAGAACGCTTATTCACGACCTGAAATATCGGCACATCGGGGATAATGCCGCGATTCTCGGCGCTATGCTGTACCGCGCCATCGCATATCACGGCGTAGTGCTTTCGCAGCATGCCCTGCTCGTGCCCATCCCCCTGCACAAAGCGCGCGAGCGCGTGCGCGGATTCAATCAGGCACATCTCATCGCACAAACTCTCGGCGCAAAAATCGGCATACCGATCGCATCAGACATACTCCTAAAAACAAAAAAGACGCCCGCACAAATGGCACTACGGCGCGAAGTACGGCTCACCAATGTCGCGGGCGCATTTGCCGTGTCCGATACCGCAGAGGTGCGCAATCGGACAATCATCTTATTGGACGACGTAAAAACGACTGGCGCCACGCTGGAAGAAGCCGCAAAAACACTCAAATCCGCGGGTGCCAAAAGAGTATGGGCAATCACCGTCGCGCACTAGTGACTGCGTCTGCGTAGGTGCGGATGATCTTTCCGACCAGAGATATGCTTTCAAGATCAACCCACTCTCCTTCGGCATGCCAATTGTCCCCTACAGTACCAATCATAACTGTAGGAATTCCGGCTTCCGCAAAATACCGCGCGTCGCTTGCGGCGTGGCCATAGCCAAAGGGAACCGGGTGCCCGTATGCACGGCTCGCGGCTTGTTGAAACAGACGCACATCGGGGTGTTTTTCCGGCGTAGTAAATAAGGATATTGTTGCAAGAGCCGTGATATCGGCGTTTTTCACGTGCGCTCGTATGCGACGTAGAAGTTCTTCGGGTGTACGCGCGAGTTTCTCGGTAAACCGTATATCAAGCACCGCGCGGGCGCGGTCAGGCACGATATTGGGCGTTGTATTGAACGTGTGCATGACGGACACGGTGCACGAGTTTTTCCATACATCTTCATTCACAACTCTGACAAGGGAACGGATGTCTGCTATGGCTTTCATCAGTGTGTCGGCCGCGTTATCGCCAAGCCATGGCCGGGCACCATGCGCGCTTTTTCCCGCAGTCGTAACTTCAAGCCACAATCCTCCTTTTTCTTTGGTAATGATGGTGTAGTACGCGCGCTGGGATGCGTCTCCGACAATGACAAAACGGGGTGCGAGCCCGATGGTGTGAACCATATGCCGCGTGCCGTTTGTACCGCCTGTTTCTTCGTCGCCCGTGATCAAAAGCCCGACCTCTGGCGGATGCGGTACGGACGCCCATTCTTTTATGCGCATAATAAGTGCTACGAGCCCGCCTTTCATATCCTGCGCACCCCGCCCGTATGCGCGGGAACCACGTACCCGCAGAGAAAAAGCTGATGCGCTCTGGCTAGGAACCACATCAAAGTGCCCATTGAGCAGGATACGAGGACGCAGATGATTGCCTGATCCTACAGAAATCAGAAGGGAAGGGATCCCCTGATGTTCCGAAATACGTGTCCGTGCCCGTGTACGGAAAAAAAGGGACGCGATATGTTCCAGACCTTTTCGTATATCCTGTGTATTGTCAGCCGTACTGCGATAGCCAATCAGGTCTGCCAGGAGAGATATGGTGTCTTTTCTTTCCGCGTTATTTTTTTTGATTTGTGTCATAAATATAAAGGTAATTAGTTGGATTCGTAACCAAAGGATGCCAGAATATCCTTATGGTTACA
>CAYIBQ010000004.1:0-12490 GCA_964361695.1 uncultured Candidatus Saccharibacteria bacterium
TTCAGTTTTCAATCTGCTGTCGTTTATCTCCCGTCCGATATCCTGCCTTGGACACGGGGACGGCCGACAAACTGATATGTTCACAAAGAAACGAAAAACCGCGTATGTACGCGGCTCGCCTTGACGCAACCAAAGTTGGGCCACGCACTATATCATCCCAAGAGCCGCTTTTTCGTTAAAATGTGAGTATATCATCATGTATGAAATACAGTATATATGAGTATAAAACGATGTCAAGAGAACAGCGTACAGCCGGAAAAGATACCAGCGCCAGGCCCGTGGCCTGGCGCTGGTATCATCCGTAAACTTACCGTCTCAATTCACTGCGCATGCGCTCCAGAAACGCGCTCGCGGTTTCTTTGCCGCCCAGGCCGAACGCAAGACCAAACGCAATCGCGAGTGCGGCGACCAGTCCGGTGACCAAGGTCTGCACGAGCGCCGTTGCAATGCCCAACTGCGGAAGGATCGCAAAAAAGGCGAAAACCCAGATTGCCCACCGTGCCGTAATGCCCACCAGCGACCCACGGTACCCTGCGGCTTCTACCGATCCGCGCACCGCCCGCTCCACGACATCAGCGACGAGTGCTGCGATAACGAGAATGAGCGCCGCGACAATGACGTTGGGGACATAGAGCAAAATGTCCTTGAGAAAATCGGATACTGCCGTAAGACCGAGAATGTTGACCGATGCGAGGAGAAAAGCAATCGCAAGCGACCACTTCACGAGCCAGCCCACAAATGCGCCGGTATTGAGCCGCCAACCGGCACGTTCCACCGCATGTCCGATATCCAGTTTGTGCAAGAGTGCATCTACGCGCAATGCCCGCACCACCTGTTCAACTGCTTTGCCGAGAGCTACAGCCACGACCCATCCGACGAGAAATACTACGAGCGCGCCGACAAGAAGCGGGATAAAGCTCGCGAGTGAGATCCATACCTCCTGCAGAGACGCGACAATCACGTCACCCCATGTTTGTAAAATCATAGAACGAAAAACATATTAATACGTGTAAAGATGGTTTCGTACTGCAATCGTCATCGACCATGAACAATTGCATTTTCATGCCAAAACTGTTATTTATTATACGATATACCTGTCTGCCATAATAGATCACTTATCCACATGCTTACCTATACGGATCTCAAGAAAGGCACCGCATTTATCTGGAATGATCGGCCCTACGAAGTGCTGGAGGCAAGCTTTTCGCGTATGCAGCAGCGCAAGGCCGTCGTGAGCGCAAAAATCCGCGATCTTGCGACCGGCAAGATATTGGAAACCAGCTTTCAGCCGAGCAATCAGTTCCAGGAAGCGGATATAGAAAAACGCACACTTACGTTCCTCTACACCCATCGCGGCGAGTATGTTTTTTCCAACCCCGCCAATCCCAAAGAGCGTTTTACGCTGACGGAAGAGGCAGTCGGCGACAATACACAATGGCTCAAAAAGGAAACCCCGGTGACGGCTTTGTTTTTCGGCGAGAAATTGCTGGCATTCAACGTGCCAGTGAAAATGGATCTACGGGTCACGGAGACGCCGCCGGGCGTACAGGGCGACCGCGCGCAAGGAGGCACCAAATCCGCGATTCTGGAAACAGGAGCCGTGATTCAGGTGCCGCTTTTTATCAATCAAGATGACATCGTCCGCGTAAACACCGAAACCGGTGAGTACGCGGAACGCATGGAGAAAGCATAACCTCTAAAATTTGATCGCGTCGCCGGGCTGGATAACTTTCTTTTCTGCGGCGGGTATCGGATCCTCTGCGGTATGCGGGGGCTTTTGTTTTTCGGGCTGTTTCGGCTGTCCTTGCAAAGCGGCTTCAAGCGTCTTTCGTAGGTCAGCAATATTCACGTCCGATGCCGTCCTCGGATTTCTTTTTTGCTGATGCGGACGATCCTCCGCATGGGGAATGGCCGTTGGCGCCTCGCGGGGTTTCAGTTGTGATAGCGAGAGCGGTTTTGCTTGTGTAGGTATGCGTACTGGCGGAGCAGTGCGGATACTGGGGACAGGAGATAGAGTCGCAGGCCGCGCTGGCGGCCGGTAATCGGGTCTGCGGGGCTGTGGCGGGTATTGCCGCGGCGCTGATGCAGCAGGGTGGTGCGGCTGGGGAAAGGATGCCGATGCCTGTTCTCTGCGTGGGGGAGGCGCCAACCGCATGGGCGCTCTGCCACCGGGTACCGGTGCAAACTCAATGCCCAAATCGCCCAAAGTATCCCCAAAGCGCTGTCGCCCAAGTTGCGGCATACGATCGGGCAGAGGAATGAGGGTGCCGTCCTCAATTTTACGCAGACACTGGAGGCAGTATGCAGGTCGCTTGCCGTCGGGCTTGAACGGCACGGTGGTTTGCTTGCCGCAATTTGAGCACACGGTCTCAAACATCTCGCCTTTTTTTGTGCCGGATGCGCCCATGCTTCCGCTACCCTCGGCAACAGGCGCACCTTCTTCTCCTCCACTGCTCCAGCGCATGATGCGACCTTCCACCTCCTCGCGGGGCCGCGAATACAGCGCGCGGGAATTTTCCATCACACGCTCTTTGACCGACGGATCTTCGGCAAATTCCATCGGCGGCAGGGTGGATGCCGAAAACGGGCGCGAGGTTACGCCCTGCACCATGAGCTTGAGATAAATGTTATGGTTCGGCAGGTTGACCAGATCTTGCGGCGTAAATTCGGGGTCAAACTCTTTTTCCAGATATTCGGCGTCTTCGGCTCCCACGCGGAATACCAACATACTGCCCACGTTGCCAAACACCGCGTCGCGCACTTTGGTTGATGTGTCGGTGACGAGCTGGCCGATATACTGATGCGCCACGATCAAGTTGAGCCGATATTTTCTTGCTTCGGATAAAATGCCCGCAAACGAATCGGTCGCAAAGTTCTGGAATTCGTCCACATACATATAGAAGTCGCGGCGGTCTTCTTCGGGGATACGCACACGCTCCATGGAGGCGAGCTGGATTTTCGTGATGATCATAGCGCCGAGAAGCGCCGAGTTATCCTCACCGATTCTTCCCTTGGAAACATTGACAAGCAAAATTTTTCCCTCGTTCATGATCTGGGGGATGTTGAGTGTGGAGCGCGGCTGACCTACGATATTGCGAATAAAAGAGGTATTCAAAAACTGCCCTACTTTATTCTGAATAGGCACGATGGCCTCATTTCTAAACTGATCGCGCCATGTTTCGTATTCATGTATCCAAAAGGAGCGCACCACGGGGTCTTTGACATTGGCGATTATTTTTTCGCGGTAGTCCTTATCCACCAAAATGCGCGGAATGCCGAGAAGTGTCGTGCCCGGCGTATCCAAAAGCGCCAGAATACAGTTCTGGAGGATATATTCCATGCGGGCAGACCACACATTTGCCCAGATTTTTGTAAAAATGCCGAGGAGGTCGGATACCACGATGTGCTTGTATTTGGTGTCCGGCACATCAAGCACGTTAAAACCAATCGGATGATCCACGTCAACCGGATTGAAATAGATCACATCATTGATGCGCTCGGGCGGAATCTGCGCCAGCACTTCTTCCACAAATTCGCCGTGCGGATCAATGATGCCCACGCCATGCCCCGCGCGGATGTCCTGCAAAGCCATGTTTTTCAAGAGCACGGTCTTGCCCACGCCGGTCTTGCCGATGACATACATGTGCTGGCGGCGGTCGTGCTTTTTTATGCCGAAAATCTTATTGGCGCCCCGAAAATTGGTGCGCGCCAGAAATGTCGTCTTTTGGTCGCTGGATACTGCCATGCGGCTATTATACCACACGCCCGTTATATCTGATATACATTCGGATACTTGCTACAAGTGCATGCTGGTCATATCCCAGGCAAATGATATCGGGCTTCCAACGGCGGATGACGGCATAGGTTCCTTGCTTTTGGTCGCCGAGTACGACGCGATCCGCCAATCCGCTCTCACGGATCGCGCGGACGCGCACCTTTTCTTCATGGCGCGGCGTTTTGTTTTTCAAAAGCCACACGACGGCATCACGCGCCACCACCGCGATCAGTTCACCCCCTCGCTTTTTTGCCTCGCGCAAAAAAAAGCGATGTCCATCATGTAGGCCGTCAAATACCCCGAACACCATGACGCGTCTTGGGTGTTTAGACCGCTTCTGCGTTATAGCACGATTCGCAATAGATGATTTCTTTCTTGTCTTCGGCATAGATAGTTTCAAATTCTTTGGCGCACGGAGATGTCCCATGCACATGGTCTGCGATGTTCTCGTATATACCGTTACTGCTCGCCTCTCCCGTACACTGACACCGACGGTGGTAAAAGCGGACGGGGTTACGGGGCGCCGCTCGCTCACGGTACCGGCACTCCGGACACAAGCGTGGTAGGGGCAGAGACATCTGACGCAAAAACGCCAGTTCTTGGGCGATAATCCGATATGCTCTGCCGCAGGAGATACAGCCGATCGTCTCTTTGAGCACTGCATCGTCAACATCACGGATATGATCCGGAAGATCGCGTGCGGCACTACTTATCTGATGCGCCCGCATCTCCGGCTCCCGCCAGAGGTACCCTCGGGTCTCGGCTTGCTCTCGTGTCAGCGGCAGAAGATCCTGTGCGAAGGATTCGTTGTATGCAAGAGGCGAAAAATCGGGCGGAAAAAATTCGCCATACCGGTATGTCCTGCCTCCGGCATCGGCATAGGGCATGTCGGACATATGCCGGACGATGCGCTCGCGGAGGGCATGATAATCCTCGTTCGTATATTGGCGGTTGAAAATGCAATACTGCTTTTTTCTGAGCCCCATGCAACCAAAAAGATTTGACGATGAATGGCAGTCAAAGGAGTACTCTATATCGGAATCAGCGCTCCAGCAATCTTTGGTGAATTTTATGTTTCTGCATCCCTCCCCTGTCTGCACCGCTTCATAGATCATCTCACATCTGTCTCCCCATACCGTGAAATCATAGCTGTCTTTCACTCCCATGAGTATGTTTTGGCAGAATGCCGAATCCTCTGTTTCCGTCACATTGAAAGAGTGCCGGACATTTTTGGCGTGCATCATCCAATCGCCTGTCACACCGGCATTACGGTATCCGAACATATATTTGTACGGATGCGTGCGCCATACATCATGCGCTCGCTCGCGCGCCGTGGCAAGCTCCATATGTGATCCCAGATTCATACGCTTCAGCTCTTCGGCGTATGATTCTTTGGTATAGGGCTGGTTGAAAATATAATATTGCTTATGACGCAGGTTGGCGCATCCGAAGCAGTCACTGCATCCCACACAATTGCGTGATAGCCACACATTGCGGCACTCTTCGCAGGCATAGGAAAAAAATGTCTGAAAACACGCCTCAATGAGGAGCGAATCATAATTGAGTTCGCCCTTCCCTGACGTCGTAGTATCAAAACAATTTTTATTGTTATTTCCGTTGACCAGATACGCCGAGTCCTCGCACAGTCCGGTATCAAAGCACAGATAACAATTCTTGAGATCTCCTGCGTTATTGCTGTAGTCCGAGTTGATGAGTCGCTGAACCTGCCGCGATGGCCACGGCACGTCGTACATCAGATCGCGGAATTGCGCAAAGAAAGGGCGTGAAAAATCGTAGTCACGTCCATACGCCATGGGGTCCCACGCATCAGACCACCAGTATTCTTTATCATAAATTTTAATGGGTGTCCCTGGAGGAAGACCGGAAAATATTTCTTTGCCCGTCAACGCATCTTTTGCCCGAAAGAGCGTACGATTGCTGAAGAAAATCGCGCGCCGAATCATGCGGCATTCAGGGCAGAATGTCGGGGGCGGCACCGCCATCTTTTGATAAAAAGCAAAGTCCTCCGGTTCAACGGTGAACGGGTTTTTGCAATTCTGACAATTTCTTTTTTCCTCTGACATACGTTACAGGGGTTAAACCCCTGTATGGTTGCTTAGATAAGCGGTTCGGGAGGGGTATTGGGCAATAAGGACGATTGTGTTGAGGCCTCGCCTCCCGTGGGAGGCGAGGCCTCTCGGGTACCGGCTCCTGCCGCGGGTCTGCGGAACAATACCGCGTCCTGCTCTTCTTGCAGCATCTTTTTTACGTCTTCCGTCCGCATGGCGTATTTTTTGCGCGATGTGTCCTTGATGCGTTGCTTGAATGATTCGTGCGGCGGCGGGAATATCTTGAGCGTTTCAGCGGAAAATGGATCGTAGGTCTCGCCATCAATCGTTTCTTTGATGTAAAACTCCTGCATGCCGAGGTTGATCATGTCTTTTGCCTTGAAGAGCGGCGTCATCTCGGCCTCCAGTTTTTCCGCGTCCTCGCCGCCCACGCGGAACGCGATGATATTGGCGACGTTGCCGAGTACGGTCGCGAGCACTTCGGGCAGGAGCTGGGCCGTATACTGGTGCGCTACCGTCAGGTTGATGCCGTATTTGCGGGCTTCGGAAAAGAGGTTGACGAACGAGTCAGTGACGAGGTTTTGAAACTCATCGGCATAGAGATAAAAAGATTGCCGCTGGTCTTCTGCTATTTCAGCGCGCGCCATGCCCGCCTGCTTGATCTTGGTGATGAACATAGAGCCGAAAAAGCTGGAATTCTCTTCGCCGATTTTTCCTTTGGACAAATTGATGAGGAGAATCTTTTTACTGTTCATGATGTCCCTAAAATCTATTTTGTTTTCTTTTTGGGCAAAAATGTTGCGGAGAGCCGGCATGGAGAGAAACTGTCCCAGCTTGTTTACGAGCGGAATGATGGCATCGGTATCAAATTTTTCAGACCAGTCCGCAAACTCCACCGCGAAAAAGCGCTTGACCATGTCATCGGTAATGTATTCAATCACTTTCTGGCGATAGGGTCGGTCGGTGAGCATGGAGATCATGCCGCGCATAGTGGCATCGGGATAATCCAGGAGGGCGAGCGTGGTAAAACGGAACACGTGCTCCAGCCGCGGAGTCCAGTTGGCGCCAAATTGCTTTTCCATGACTTCAATGAGGCCCTGGGCCATCTGGTGCTTGAGTTCAGGCGGCACTTTTTGCAAGGGGTTGAATGATACCGGCCACTCGCTGTCCGAGGGATCAATGAGCACCACATCGCCGATGCGCTCCTCGGGGATAAAGTCCAAAATCGCCTCTATCACGTCGCCGTGGGGATCAATAAAACACAGACCATGTCCATATCCTATATCCTGCCGGACGAGCAGTTCCAACAGCTTTGACTTGCCTACGCCGGATTTGCCGACAATGTACACATGCCTGGGGCGGTCGCCGCGTTTGATGCCGAAGACATACTTTTTTGATTCCAAAGGCGCTTCATAATTGGTGCGGCCGATGAAAGAGACCTCGCGCGGATCCACGTGCTGATACACCGGCAGTTCCGGCGGCGGCGGCCCGTATTTTGAAATATGGATTTTTCCCTCGCGTACCACGCTACTATGGTAGCATAAACAAGCGTGGCATGGTATAATGCATCCACTATTCCTCACCACTCATTATTCATTTTTTATGACGGCAATTATTACGGCGTTTTTTGAAATCGTGATATGGACGTTTGTTCCTGCCGAGGCCTGCATCACTCTTTATCGGGTGTACGGATTGTCCGATGAAAAAGAAAAAAGCGAGCGTTCGCTCTCCATGCGGGCGGGTTTTTGGGGCGGCATCATCCTCTTTCTCATAGTATTTGTGGCCCAGGTGGGACGCTTTGTAAGCAACGGCTTTCCCGATGCAGGCATATATCAGGGATTCAATCCCTTTTTGGCGCTGGTGGGAGCGATTGCAATATTCTCGCTCCTGTCAGGCAGGCGCGAAATGCCGGCCAAATACCGGGGATGGCTCGTATTGGGACTGGTTGCATTGTCGCTGTGGACGTTCTTCCACTATCTGTTCATCCATACGGCGAATGAATATCTTCTTTCACTCGGGCTCGGCGTCGCTCTCGGGCTGTTCGCGCACCGCATGATCAATCCCACGAAACACCTTCTCTGATTACCAAGAAGACGGAACCATCCTAAAACTTCGGCGTACGCCGAAGTTTTAGGATGGTTATGATCCATGACAGATACCCGCACGTATCTATTGGATGCCAGGGAGATTGTCGTCCTCCTCGTGAAATTCTTCTGATGCTCAGGGAGATGATCATGCCGACAACATTTTTATTATGTGCTCATTTTTTAAGGGGTATGGCCGTAACCACACCCCTTACTCCTAACTTTAAAATGTATATCTGGACGAATCATTCACGCGCGCAAGCTATTCTAGCCCGTCACCACCACCGTGATGACAGATGCGCTTACAACGGGCATGAAACCAGCATATCTGATGAGTA
This sequence comes from uncultured Candidatus Saccharibacteria bacterium, assembly GCA_964361695.1. Lineage (GTDB taxonomy): Bacteria > Patescibacteriota > Minisyncoccia > Sungbacterales > HO2-52-23 > WO2-54-10. The sequence continues at coordinate 8,267 of CAYIBQ010000004.1, forward strand.
TCAGTGAGATCGGAGGAAAAAAGCCAACTCGTCTCAATGACCGGAGAAACCCCTAATTCCTGTTCCCCGATAAAAGCGAGTTTCGCTCTACGACTCTCTTTTTCGATATACTCCATGAGATACTCACCTTCATTCGTGTCAAGGAATGGAAGGCGTAGTTGCACACCAAAATGGTTCAGCGCGTCATGGGCACCTAATATAGCAGATACGCCCTGCAAGAAAGCTCTATCACGATCAGTTAACGAAAAATCACGGTACTCGTCATCTTCCGAAACCGCGAGATACTGATTCGGTATGAACAATGGGCGGTTCCCTTGCCGAAAGAGACGCAAACTCCAGGGCAGAATCGCCTGTGTTTTCTCTACGGCTTCGATTTTTCCGACGAGGATTCTTCTGTCGCGGTAGAACCGGTTGACGAAAACTTCATCCTCGAAAAGAGAAAAGTGCGTATGGAGCAATGTTACTTCGAATCGCTCACACATTTGCTGCTGAATGAAGTAGTCTGAAAGATCAGCGAAGCATCTTCCGTCTTCATGTGCTTCAAACGGTCTCGTCTCACTGATGTCAGTCAGTCCCTCAAAAACGGGGTGCATGATACGGTCCGGACACTGAACTTGCGTTGTCATTTCTTTCACCTCGCGATACCAAAGTTTACAAAGAGCCATCGCCACCATAGCGAATAGCAAACTAATGAGTCGGATAGCACATACTACCACCAAACTCACTTATGTGAGATTAGCAGTCAGAGAGCTATTCGTCAATAGCCATTGATAAACCTCATCGCAACAATACGTGTGCCTCTATTTTCCATTGTCGTCATCAAGTCCTGGCAGTTCTTCCTCTTCTTCTCCATATATCGGAAGGCCTGCTGGCGGACCCACGCGGCGCGCATCGGTGCGCTTGATGATGGGGCCGGTGAGCACTGCTGCGGTCGGCGGATGAAACAGTGTTGCCAGCTCGTCGGTCGCAAGGGCGACATTGCTTACTTTCCACGGATTGAATCCCCAGTGATATAACTTCATCTTCAAAGGGGCTTCCAGAAGCGTATCAGGATACATATCGCGCTGGCGGTATTTGTCGTACAGCCATTCGCGGCGCGCCGCGGCTCTACGCTTGGGAAATATATATGGCGGATACCAGATCTTTGCGAGTGTCCAGGCCAGCACGTTATGTTTAAATTTATTGAATGACTCGGTTGATGCCTGGTTCATTGCCATGAAGATGGATCGCCTCCCGAAGCTTGAGCTGAAGATTTCGCGGGGAGAAATATACATATAGCGTATGATCACGTCAAACACCGGCTTGCCGATTTTGCGATCAATGGCTTTCATGGCTTCTACCTGGCCGGGGCTTGGGATGGAATACATGGGGAAACCGGTTTCCGGATCCAGAATTGGTTTTCCGCCTGGGTCGCGCACAAACCTACCCGTCTCACGGATTTTATTAATCTCGTCGTCGCCTTCTTTCTTAAATTCATTGATGAAATTTTCTACCTTGGGGCGAAACAGAATCTGCGCCCATAAGTACTCGCGAGGATCAATACGGGCAAGCGTCTCCAGCAGAGGGCCCATCGTGTCTACTTCTCTTTCCTCCGTCGTCGCCTCAAAATCTATATATGTTTTGATGGGGTACACGGGGTTTTTATCCATCAGAAGTTCGTTGCCGAACATGCGGTATCCTTTTTCGTACAGTTCGGCGGCGGTCGCGGGCAGTCGATGGATATAATCCTCCTCAACTTCGGTAAATTCAATATCGGGATACATGGCATAAAACAGGGCCTCTATGTGTTTACGCCGTACCGTGGGGATAAAGAGATACAGATGCACCTCACCCCCGAAACTTACCGGTTCAAATGAAAACCACAGCGGCACCTCACCGTCCCAATATTGTTCCTCCAGGTCGGATGCGGAATTTTTGAGCGCATGGATGCCGACAAAAATCTGTTCCATGGCGCGCGGGGTCTGGGTAAACTCGCGCGGAATGTGCATCTCCAGCAGGGTCCATGGGTTGGTGACTTTTTTGTAGTATTCCTGGATATACACTTTCCAGAGATTGAACGCAAAAATGAGCAAACCCAAAAACACCCACAGCCACCAGGCCGCGAGAAACCAATCAAGGAGGAATTGCGCCGGATACGGGAGCGCCATGGGATACAGGAACGGAATGAAAGGCATGGATTATATGAAAATCCCAAATTTCAAACTCCAAATTCCAAATAAATCCGAAATACGAAATCCCAATACCTCAAACGCGCGTTTGGAATTTTGGTTTTTGGTCATTGGAGTTTATTTGGAATTTCGTGCTTGGCGCTTGGGATTTTTACACGAGCGTATACTTCCCGTCGTCGGTGCGGCGGAACAAATCGCGGTCTTGAAGATTGAGGAGAATGGTCTGGGGTTTCACCAGGCGCTTTTCCGTGGCGAGTTCTACGACTTCCTGGCGCGCCAGCGGGCGGTTGGACTGTTTGAACAAGGTGACCAGTACGTCGCGCACTGTCCCCGGCTCATAGCCCCATTCGCGCAGGGCATACAGACCGCGGCCCACGAGCACAAACCGCTCGTCTTTGATCAGTTCATTGTGTACGGTCTGCGGGTGCGCTTTCTTGCGCTTGCTCCACCCCGCACGGTCAATACCGGCCGCGACATCGCGGAAATGCATCGGACTGCCTTTTTTGGCAAGCACCGTATAGGCCTTATCCCTGATGCCACGGGGCGAAATCGTTGCCCAGGAGACAAGGCCGTATTCACTATAGGGATTCTGGCCGATAACTCGCGACGTGCGCAGATACGCTTCAGCAGTCGCAGCATCAATGGCACCCTCCGAGCTTGTATCGTCATGCATCAGCATTTCGTACAGTGATTCTTTGGACACCGGACGGCCTTTTTCATCCAGGCGTTTTGTGACACGAGTGACCACCTGCTCGCCGCGGCGCGCCGCGTCGGTGTCCAATGCCCAGCGGGCATGATACGCATCGGTCTCCGGAAAAAATGTAACCCGTGGTGTCGTGTGAAGCAAAAAGCGAAGATGCGGATGAAAGCGTCCATAAGCAACGGTCTCAAAAAGATGCGGCTCGCTCATCACGGAACCGTGTCCTGAAAGCGTTTCCTCAATGGGCCCGAAGAAATCGTCCCGTTGTTCATCCGCGGCTTCAGCCCGCAGACGCCGCAGGGCATCTGCTTCTATCTGCCGGACGCGCTCACGCGTAATCCGGAAACTGCCGCCTATGTCTTCCAGGGTCTCGCGCTTGCTACTCTTCAGACCAAAGCGGCGCTCCAAAACCTCCCGCATGCGTTTTGCGGGAAGGCGCTGCAGTGCGTTTTTGGCGGCCTGTGCGGGTGTTGTGGAAAGCGATACATTCATACAAACCTAATGAGAAATCCTTGTGGTATAAAATAGCATATCACTTCTTTTTCGTCAAGTCCTCCCACAAAACTAAGAGGGGGCTGGCGACAAAGATGGAAGAATATGTCCCCATGGTGATGCCGATGATGAGAGCGAGCGTAAAGTCACGCGTGGATATGCCGCCGAGAAAAAAGACAATGGCAAGCACCAGCAAAACCGTAAAAGAAGTGAGCACTGATCGGACAAACGTCTCGCGGATACTGCGATTTACGGTTTCGGTGTACGGTTCGGCCTTGCGCAATTTTCGGAGATTCTCGCGGATGCGATCAAATACAACAATAGTATCATGCACCGAAAAGCCCAGGATGGTCAAGAGAGCGGTTATGAACAGGACATCAACTTCTGTTCCCCAGAAATGCCCGAACGCCGCAAACGCTCCTACGGGTACTGCGAGATCGTGAAGGAGCGCTACAATGGTGACGACGCCGTATTTCCATGATGCAACCGGTTTTGAAATATGGCGAAACGCCCACGCGATGTACAGAACAATCACCGCGATGGTGAGCACAATGGCTCCTATCGCCCGTTGGCGCAGTGTAGCACCGATGGTCGGCCCAATCGCGTCAAACCTTTTCTCGTCAATCCCCCTTTCGTTGCCAGGGAGACCTGTCAGTGCTTTCACTATCGCCTGATGCATCGGCTCATCTACATGGCGGAAACGCAGGATAATGCCGCGCTCTCCCGTGGGTTGCAGGATGACCGTGCCCAAGTCCAGCGACTCAACTGCGGAACGGATTTCTTCCGTTGGCGGCCGCACATCGGAAAATTCGGCTTCAAGAAATGAACCGCCAGTAAAATCAATCCCGGGTTTCAAGCCCCACA
>CAYIBQ010000004.1:12590-28635 GCA_964361695.1 uncultured Candidatus Saccharibacteria bacterium
TCGGCTTCAAGAAATGAACCGCCAGTAAAATCAATCCCGGGTTTCAAGCCCCACATCACTAAAACCGTGATGCTCGCAATCGTAAGCAGTCCCGAAAAGCCAAGGAAAAAAAGTTTGTGCTTGATGATGTTCATATGGCTATCGCGCACCCGCAAATCCGCTTAAGAATAATGCGCGTACACGCTCCAAGCGACGTGTCATGACCGCAAGAAGCAGTGTGCGCGTCACGCTGATTGCCGAAAACATAGAGACCAGTATGCCGATGCCGAGCGTCAGCGCAAACCCCTGCACCACGCTGGTGCCCAGCCAGTACAGGATGAGCGACGTGAGGATGCTGGATATATTGGAATCGCGGATAGAAGGCCACGCGCGGCTGAATCCTTCACGGATGGCAGTCTCCAGATCGCGCCCGTCGCGCAATTCTTCTTTCATTCTTTCAAAAATGAGGATGTTGGCGTCCACGGCCATGCCAATGGAAAGGATGAGGCCCGCAATACCCGCGATCGTCAGCGTCACCGGAATGAGTTTGAAAATGGCGAGTGTAATCGCAACATACAGAAGCAGTGCCAGTACCGCAATAAGCCCGGGGAGTCGGAACCATAGAATCATAAACACAGCGACCGCAAGGAATCCTATGATGCCGGCCGTGACGCTCCGGTTGAGCGAGTCCTTGCCCAAACTCGCTTCCACCGATTGCTGGGATATGAGTGAAATCGGTACCGGCAGAGCGCCCGCATTGAGGCGGCCTGCAAATTCGCGCGCTGACTCCGGCGTAAAATTACCCGTGATCTGCGCGCTTCCGTCCCCAATTACTTCATTGACTACGGGTGCCGAGATTGGCGCGCCGTCCAGATATATCGCAAGCCGTTTGCCGATATTCTTTTTGGTGATATCGGCAAAGATGCTAGCGCCCTCATCGGTCAGCTCCAGAGTAACCAGCGGCTGGAATGTTGTGGGTTCAAAGTTTACATCTGCGCGTTTGACAAAGCGACCCGTGAGCTGCGTCGGCGCAAACAGCAGATCTTCGTTCATGCGTTCGCCTTTTCCTTGCGCTTCCGCAATCGCCTTTTGTTCTTCTGCAGGCCGTTCTTCGCGAAATTCCAGATACGGCGTCTCGCCTATGAGTGCGATCGAGGCTCCAATATCCCGCACCCCGGCAAGTTCTACAATGAGACGCGATTCATCTCCGCTTTTTTCAATCTGCACCAGCGGCTCTGCAACGCCAAAGAGATTTACCCGCCGCTCAATCACGTCGCGCAGTGATTTCATTGCCGTATCCCGTTCGCCCGCCGCCACCGCACTTGTGTCCGCGCGATACACCAGATGCGTGCCGCCTTGAATGTCCAGCCCAAGACGATATGGGAAGTTCTCGCCTATCCTGTCAAACATTGAATGTTTGACAGGAACTCCAACGGCGTCAAACAGACCCACCACATGCTGTGGTGCGTCAAAAATAGCCAGCAGTATGCCGAAAATCAAAAAACCAACGGCTATCCAACGAGCCGTAGATGTGCGGACCTGTTTTCCTCCGCCCCCAAGCGCCATAGTGTGTATACGCTACCATTACACAAACAATTACGCAAGAAAGATCGTCTTACGGCAGAAGTTCTTTTGCGCCTGGCCATCCTAAGAGGGGGAAGATGGAGATGTTTTCTCCGGCGCCACCCCCTATAGTGCCTCCTCTCTGGGGGCCGAGCATGCATTGTTTGGTCGCGTTGAATGCCAGGCCGCCGGAATCGCCATAAAATGTAGCGACCCGACTCGCCATATAGGGATGGAAGTTATACTTGTCCGTAACGTATGAAAATATCGGGCTTTTATACGATGACGTCTGATCCTGGCTCAACAATATCTCTATGCCCTTGATGTCAGCATACGCAATGGCCTTGCCGTCGGCTTTTGAGAGATACGACTGGTTGAGAAAGTTGGACGGATAGCCGAAATGTATGAGTATATCGCCGATCATGTCGGGATCAATGCAGATGGGGTAGGAAATGGATGGGTATCCGCCGGGAAATACGGCTTTTGCTTCGGGGTATTCAGTAATCGGCGCCAGCGTGATGAGCGCGATATCAATCCCCTCTTCGTCGTGGCGCTTGCGGATGGCAGTGCGGTCTTCACGGATAGTACCCGTGAGCCAATGAGACGGCGCGCGGTCTTTGTTGGGAAAAATGACCGTGCAGGTCTCGCTACCGGACACCATGAGGAGGTGTGCGGCAGTGACTAGAGAGGTCTGCGTATCCGGCGGCGACGGCAGGACAAAACCGGATCCGACGTATTTGCCCTTGCGGTCTTCGCTAGGACATTCAATTTTTACGACAGCAGGAAAAATCGTATCCAAATCCAGCGGCGGCAAGACTGGTTTGGGAGGAGGCGTTTGTTGCGGGGAGGATGTGGCGGGTGTCGTCTCTGGAAGAGGAGGAAGTATTGGCTTGGGGAGGGGCGGCACGACGATGACCGTCGGCGGGAGGAGAGATACGACAGGCGGAATTTCTTTCTTTATCAGAGGTGGTTTCTGCGTTCCTTTGACTGTGGATGTGGCGACGGCAGGAGTGGTGGTTGCCTGTGTCTCGTTTGGAGATGAGGTCGCAACCACGGGTGGTGCCGCCTTTGGCGGCAAAAGAGAAATACCCGTCCACGTATGGACGAATGTCGCAAGTGCCAGAAAGATTCCTATGATATAGGCACGCATAGTGCGATGCTATCATTGCCGATAAAAAAATAAAATACCGCCCCCATATGTGCCGGAGCGGTATTCTTCTCTGCGTGTTGCTACTGGAATATTCCCAGGAGAGAACCGAAAAATCGGAGAAACGGCGCCGCAGTGGACGGGGGCGGCGGAGGCGGAGCTACTCCATCACCGGAGGGAGGAGGCGAACTAAATGATTCGCCTGATGATGAAGGCGGGGGTGGCGTAAAACTTCCAGAGTCGCTACCGCTCGGCGGCGGAGGCGGGAATGAACCAACCGGTTGAGAAAACGAGTGGTCGCCGGGAGGAGGCATAAACGCGCTCTCCTGCGGAGGGTGGAAAAACTCGCCGGAGTCGCCTTGGGGCGGTGGCGGAGGAAGCGATCCTCCTTCGGGACGGGTCATGCCATCCGGTCTCGGCGGAAATGCCCCGGAATCATCGCGCGGGAATCCTCCCGGAAATCCTCCTTGCGGAGGGCGCCCGGGAAATGAGTCCGGCCTGCCCGGAAACTCTCCCGTATTGCCGGGGGAACCACCCGATGGCTGGCCGGGGCCGGATCCCTCGCGAGGAAATTCTCCCTGTTGATGGGGAAAGCGATCCGAAGCACCGTCCGGAAACGGGCCGTCAGATGGAGGAAATCCGTTCTGCTCTCCCCCCGAAAATCCGCGCTCTTGCTGAATGCGCTCGCGGAAAAACTGCTGGCGCTCTTCCGGCGATTTTTGCTCAAAGCCGGGCGGGAGATCGTTCTGTTTGAACTCGCGCATCAGATTTGAGCGGAGACGAATCGGCTGTCCGGAATCTTGTCCGCGTTCCCCGCCGCGGCTGAAAGCATTCTGCTCAAAAGACCCGCGTTGTTCCTGTGCGCCGTGGTCTGATGGACCCGAGCCGCCGCCAAAACATTCCTCTTTATGCTCCGTGCAGTATTTGATGCATTCTGCAGGAGAGGCGCATCCGCCGGGGCCCGCAAACGAGGGGCCGCCTTCACCGCCGGGAAATTCACCAGGGACGCCGGGGAAATCGCCGGGACCCGGAAATCCTTCAGGCGGGCCGCCCGGGAAGCCGCCATGTTCGCCGAATCCGGGAAATTCCTTTCCGCGGAACTGCTCTTCCAGCGCGCGAAACTCTTCAAACCGACGACCGGCATCTTCTTCGGATCGGCGGAAACCTTCAAATCCGCCCGAGCCGAATTCTCCCGGACCCCCGCGCGCTTCAAACCGTTGTTCAGCAAATTGTTTGAGCATGCGGCGCGCTTGCTCCGGCGGCACTCCGCCATGTGTTGCGCCAAACGCCACACATTCTTCCACACGCGACGGATCGCCGCAATACGCGCGGCACTCCTGCTCACTTTTACACCCTCCCGGACCGCCGGCAGTCCGCACCACTTCTTCTATTTTTGACCCCGCATCAAAATGCTCCTGCTCTTCTGGTGAAATCAGTCCCTTTTCTTTGGCAAATGCATAGCACTCCTCGCGGTGCTCCGGCGACTCGCAATAGTTCCGGCACGTGACACCGCGGCACCCGCCCGGTCCTCCGTCCTTTGATGCGGCCGAAAATTTCTTTGCCCGCGCGGCTTCTTCTTTGGGAATCAGTCCCTCACGCTCCGCAAACTCCAGACACGCGTCCTCGTTGCCCGGCGTGTCGCAAAAGTCGCGGCATTGCTGGCCGCGGCACCCGCCGGGGCCATCTTTGCCCACGACTTTTCTCGCGCGCGCGGCCTCGTCCGCGCTCATAAAACCGTTCTGTTCCCCAAAATCAATACACTCCTGCTGATGCGACTGGTCATCGCAATATGTCCGGCACTCATTACTTCCCTTGCATCCGCCGGGTCCCTTGCCCGCGGTCTTTTTTATTATCTTTGCCTGCTCTTTGTCCACAAACCCGTGCTCCTCGGCAAACGAGACGCACTCGGTGATGTGCTCCGGATCCTCGCAGTATTGGCGGCATTGATCCTCGCCCTGGCATCCGCCGGGACCCGTTTTTTGCTTGCCGAACTTCTCCTTAAACTCGCTGATCCGCTCCGCTTCTTCTTTGGGAATAATGCCATTCTTGACGGCATAGTCAAAACACTCATCCTCGTGAGCCGTATCTTCGCAATACAGACGGCACGCGACACCGCGGCACCCTCCAGGGCCCGGCTTTTTCGCCCGCTCCGCTTCCGCAAAGGTCATAAAGCCCTTTTGGACGGCATAATCAACGCATTCGTCCTGGTGGCCCGGGTCATCGCAGTATGTTTTGCACGCATCTCCGCGACATCCTCCCGGACCCCCTTCTTCCTGTACCACCCGTGTTTTTTCAACGGCCTCTTTGTCTGCCAGCCCGTATTTTTGGGCAAATTCAAGACATGCGTCGGCATGACCCGCGTCATCGCAGTATTGCTTGCACAGAGACCGATCCGCGCAACCGCCAAGATCGGCAATGGGATATTCTATATCAAAAACGGAAGCGCCACGCGCAGTACCCGCTCCGATGAGCGCGGCAATAGCCAGACACCCCGCAAATATACACAGCGTTTTTCTCGTCATAGTCGGCACCTTATTCAAACGGATTTACTTTCACGTCCTCAAATGGGTTCGTCGCGGCCTTTTCAAAGGGATTTGTGCTCGCCTGATTAAAAGGATTGACCGACGAGGCGGCCTCGCGTTCCGCCGCCTGCTTGCGCGCAAGATCCGCGGCTTTTTCCTGATTTATGCCCTCGGCAAGGCCGCGTTCATGGCCGGTCGTAGTGCCGTAATAATATCCGCCGCCGATACCGACGACGAGTGAGACCACAATAGCGCCCCACCACAACATCGCGTCTTTTTGCATCATAAAAAAATAAAAAGAGTAATAGTACTTACCAGTATACATGAAAGCCCGCATGATATGAAAATCCGTTATCCACAACCCGCCGTTTTCCCGTCCCGAATACGAATAAGAATAAGATTTGACATAATATAAATTATACTTTATAATAAGAGTACAGCATCTACAACATCTCAAGGAGACAGTCCATGAAGCGCTTTTTAAAAGCCGTTGCCACCGCCGTTTTTTTCTGTATCTGCCTGTCATCCATCCCCTCTTTTTCTCACGCGGAGGATTTTCTTTCGCGGGAGGGGAAGCGCTTGCAGAAGCGCGAGGAAATGGAAGCAAAAAGAAAGAAAGACCGTGAAGAGAGAGATGCCAAGCGCAAGGCCACGCGCGAAGAGCGCGACCAGAAGCGCGAAGATCGCCGTCAGACCCTGCAAGAGCAGGGCAAGGCGTTTGAGGACACGTCTGTGCCTGCATGGAGAGATCAGGTGCAATACGGCGAGGAGCGCGGCGCTCTGGAGAGCATATGCCGCAAGTTGATTCATTTTGAGCGGCGAGCAGACGCGTTTGATGTCATGAAGCGGGATAAAATCCGCTGGCATCAGACAAATGCCCCTGTCCGCGAGGACGAGGCGTACTCCAAGTTCCGCAGGGACGGCATTGTCCTTGCGAAAGAACTTGTTGCGGCTCTAGAGATGGACCGTCCCGCGAGGCGATGCGACGGTCTTGACCTCACTGACGGGGTTGAGATTCTGGAAAAAGCCGTACACGTTTTGGAGCGGGTGAAAGCAACTCCCGCAGACATCCAAAAGACATGGCCGGAGTTGCGTGTACTTGCCCTACAGGAATTGCAGGCAAATGTGGTGCGGGCCCGCAATGCAGGAAACGGCTCCTCGCAGGGCATGAGGGAAGCGTACCGAAAAGCAAGGGAGTGGAATTTCACTTCTCGCGATGTCGGGATGACCGCAGAGGAGGAGCGGCAGGCCTCCTTGCGGTAGAATAATCCGGAACAGCCGCTAGCCGGATAGGCATCAACAGGCACAGGTTTGAAAAGACCTGTGCCATTTACTTTTTACAGTTGTTTCGGCTCACGATATAGGCAGTATTCGCACGTCGCGTGCGCCGCAGGCTTTTCTCCGCCTGCAATAGCGCGTACCCGTTCAAGAGCAGAGAGACCGCGGCTGGGCGAGACATCCATTTTTATAAGTTGCGTGTTGAAATGCGCAGAGCCCATATCATATGACGCAGGCCAGAAAAAAAGCAGATACCCGTATCCTGCCACCGGCATGCCGGTGCGCTCAAACAACAGACCATAAAGATCCAGCTGGGTACGGTAGTGCTCGTGCGTGTCGTTTTTGAGCGGATACCCGCGCGTCTTGAAATCAAAAGGCACAAAGCGGCCGTCGGGTGCTACGACCAAATCATCAATTGCCCCCGAGAGCGTCATCTCGTATTCTGAAACCAGCGCGGAAATACCTCCTCTGCCGAAATTAAAATCGCGCCATTTACTCAACTGCCGCACATCGGTAAAAAGCGTGCCGTCTATCTTGCCCTCTATTTCAGGCGGCATCTCGCCCCTGCTCCGATAGTCGTCAAAATATTTTTTGAATACGTTATCCATGCCGTCGGGAAGGGACGGGAAAATGCCGCGCGGGCGCTTGGTGTTTTCATTGACCTGAAGCCATAAACACCGCGGACATTCCAACAACATGCCGACACCTGATGGAGATACTTTCATCATAGTAGTGCGCATATTTCTTTTAAAATATCTGCGGGGATGGGGTCCCGCGCGGGACTACGACCCGGATACCGCCAGGCGGTGATGATTTTTATCTTCTTCTTTTGCTCTTTCCCTCCTACCAGGACATACATCGCCCAAATCTCGCTGTATATCTTTCCCTCGGCGGGCGACATGACGGCAATAGCGTCAGGCAAAACGCCCTCTTCCGTCCGCGTTGGATGGCGGATGATGCGCGTGATGCGGGATTCCGTCAGCCGGTAATGCCGCATTTTCATGCGTGAGTGCGCGGTCCATGCATATTTTTCTTCATGGTGTTTCTTCTGCTGATCGACGCGATATTTTGTCAGCCACACACGAGAGTCATTATAGCCCCTAACACGAAGGAAAAACAAATCCCCCCGACGTCACATCGGGGGGGGATTTTGCTCGCCAGTTCCTATTGACTGATTTCTTTCTCCATGTCCGTCATCTCCGCATCCAGCCCGTCCAAATCCATGCCTTGCAGTTCCGCCTCCACGTCAGCCGTTGCCGAGGTGTCCGGCGAACCAACCGACCTTCCTGTCCCTTCCGTTGGATAAGCATATCGGCCGTTCATACCATAGAAAAACGCGCCGGCGGCAAGCGCCGCAATCACGACAATGAGCAAAATAACTTTTATGGAACCGTTTTGTTGCATCATACGCAAAGGGTAAAAACCAATAAGTGAGACACTACTGTGCCAGTGACTATGGAGTTGTCATTCCCGTCCCCATACCCTTCATGTTCGCAATGGCTCGGACGAGTGCCGCATGAGCATCTTTTACTTTCTGCTCCACGCCCTGCACCAGCGTTTTTACCTCGGCAAATTTCTTTTTCGCGTCCGTGCTGGCGCCCAGTTCGGCATATTTTGTCTTGGCATCCGCAAGGCCTTTTTCTGCCTCGTCAATTTTGGTCTGTGCCACCGCCAAATCCGCTTTTGCCTTGGTCATATCCTTACCATTTGCCACGGCAGCATCAATTCGTGCCTGTATCTTTTCTGCCATGCTGTTCAGCCGGTCAATGGCATTCTCAAATTTCTCTGTCATTTTCGCAAAAAACTGCTCAATCCGCTGACTGCGTACCTCCCCAAATTTTTTCTTCATCTCTGCTTTGCGGGCTTCGGTTTTTCCCTTGAAGTCCTCGCGCAGTTTTTTCACCTCCGCCTGCGCCTGCCCGCGGGCCGCAGTTCTCTTTACCTCAAACTCCTGCTTGGCGGCGGTGGTGCGTTCTTTCAATGCATCGCGCTTTTCTTCAATTTTCTGCTTCAACTCCTTCCGTTCCTGCTGAATTTTTTCGCGTTTTTCAGTCGTCTGCTCTTTTAATTGTTCGTGAAAAGAACCCAGTGCAATGACGGGAGCCACCATCCCAACTACAGAGGCAAAAATGATCGCGCGTGATATATGCTTCATAGTGAACATAAGCGTAGTAAACCTATAATCCTTTCTCGTCATATGATACCCGTCCCTCGTCTCGCGCGCAACCTATGCTTTTCCACACAAGGAAGTACAAAATATATAGAAAAAGCGCTCCGGTTTTATCGGAGCGCGATTGTCTCACACTTTTCTATCAGATAGGTGCCGATAGGAAAATATCTTTGCCGTGCTCGTCACTGGTCACCAGGTATACCGGGTGCTGCCAGAGTTCAGCGATATAGGTCAGCGTCTGGGATGCGAAACGCCGGTCGAGATACGTGCTGGCGCGGTCCAGGTGTTCGAGATAGAGCATGTTGTTGACCACTTCATGGACGACGATGCGCGGCACGCCGTAGTTGTAGCGCGGGGCCAAGAGCGCTTCTAAAATCACTTCCTGATCGCGGCTCGTAAGGATTACCTTCTCGCACTGCGGGCATTTCTGCCCGGGTGGATGCGTGCATGGACGGCCATAGGTAAACAGTTCGAGCTTCTCCATGAGTTCCACCGTGAGGTAGTTGCGCAGGAAAGAGATGTCGTCTTCCGTGCGCCGTACTTCAAAGAGCTTTTGCCTGCCGGTAAGCGAGGATTTGCCTTCAACGTGCAGTTTGTCCCAGCGTTCCTCAATGTCCACCAGGATGCTATAGCCCAGGTAATAGGGGTTGAGGCTGAACCAGCTCCCGGGGTTGACAACACCGGCATGCAGGCGCGCAAACTCAATCATCTCCTCGGGTGACACCCCGCCGTACTGATGGAAGAGCTCCGCATGCCAGTAACTTGCCCAGCCCTCGTTTAAAATCTTGGTGAGGAACTGGGGATAAAAATAGTACGACTCCTCACGGATGATCGAGAGGACGTCCTGCTGCCAGGGTTCGAGTTGGGCATAGGTGATCAGGAACCACAGCAGATCATGCTCTGGATGGGGTGGGATGCGTTCTCCTACCACCTCATAGGTGACGCTGCGAGCGGGAGCGTTAAAAAGATCGTCATAGGGTTGGGTCGGACGTTCTTTCTCTACGATTTCACGTTTCGGATAGGGCGGCCGTACGACACCAAGGTGCGGATCGATATGGCGATCAAGGGCAAAGCCAATGTCCATTAGGTACTCCACTGCCTCCAGCCCATAGCGCTCGATGTAGCCGTCGATACGTAGCGCGTGCGCAACTGCATCATTGACCATATTGCGATTGGTCGGGGCGAACAACTCGTTGTGCTTGAAAAAATCAACGTGGCCGAATACATGCGCCGCGACCAGAAGGTTAGCGATTTCGGGATTGGTGTCCAGAAGAAACGCAACACCCGGATCGCTATTGAGTACGATCTCATAGATTTTTGACAGGCCCATGGTGCCGTAGAGGCGCTGGCTCTGATACACTTTGCCGTATGACCAGTGCCGGGCTCGCGTAGGCAGGCCGTAGGCCGCAACTTCGGTCATGATATCCTGCGGCACCACTTCAAACGACGTCTGGAAAAAATCAAGCCCCTGCGTTTGCGCAAGGGCTTCCAACTCGGCAACACGTTTTTCGAACATAGATTCTCCTTTTGGGGCGGCACGCACATAGGGCGTACAGCCCCGACGGATGTCACTTTTCCCGTGCGAGCAAACTTGAGACATACTTCAAGAGTTCGTTCGCGCATTCGGAACAGTACTCCTCGCGGCTGACCAGCGTTTCCACGACCTCGTTCAACTTGCGCACCTGCTCGGTGTCCGGGCTACGCGCCGAGATGGTCAGTTTAATGGTGTCACGACGCTCCTCAAAGAGCTGTTTTTCAATTGCCTCTTTGAGTTTTTCGTGCGTGGTGTAGTCAAACGTCTCACCGCGGCGATGAGCCATCGCCACCTTGCGGAAGATCTCATTGCGGAAGCTGTCCTTGCCAGGCTCCGGCACCTGCACCTTTTGTTCCAGCGAACGCATGAGCTTCTCATCAGGCGGCACATCCTCGTCTGTTATGGGATCCTTCAATTTGGCCTTGTCAAGATACGCCTCCACATTGTCCATGTAGTTGTCTACGAGCGTCGCCGCCTCTTTCTCAAAAGAGACGAAGAACGCCTTTTGTACGTCGGTGCGGGCGATCTCGTCATACTCCCTCCTAGCTTCCGCGATAAGTTGGTTGTAACGCTCGCGGTCAGCTTTTTTGAACTGGCCCTGGGAGTCAACCCCGTCTTTGAGCGCGCGCAATATATCAATCGGATTGATACAGCGCGTGTCCGGCTTGATCAGCGAGGACGAGATGCGGTTGATGATAAAACGCGGCGACATGCCGTCCATGCCCTCGCGCTCGGTTTGCTCCTGGATGAACTTCAGATCATTCTGACGGAAGCCTTCGACGTCCTCCCCATCGTAGAGTTTTAACTTCTTGAGCAGCGTCAGACCGGCGATTTTCGACTCTTCCAGCCGTGACAGGATGGCGAATATGGCCGCCACGCGCAGCGCGTGTGGCGCCAGGTGCAGGCCAGCCAAGTTGGTCTGCCGCAAGAGTTTTTCATAGATGCGCTCTTCCTGGGACACTTGCAGGTTATAGGGGATGCGCACCATGATCATGCGGTCATGCAGGGCTTCGGACTTCTTGTCCGCGAGGAACTCATTGAATTCCGTCTCATTGGTATGCGCAATCACACACTCGTCGGCATAGATGAGCGGAAAGCGTCCGGTCTTGATGTTTTTCTCCTGTGCCAGCGTCAGCAGGACGTAGAGAAAACGCTCATCGGCTTTCAGCATCTCAATGAATTCCATCATGCCGCGGTTGGCAACGTTGAGCTCGCCATCGAAGCGATAGGCGCGCGGATCGGATTCCGAGCCGTAGTCGCCGATGGTAGAAAGGTCAATGCTGCCGACAAGCTCCGCAATATCCTGGGATTTGGGATCGGACGGTACAAACGTGCCTATGCCGCATCTCTCTTTCTCGGAGAAGAACATGCGGCGTACCGGCACGCGGTAGATGTCGCCCTGAACTTTTTCGCGCAGGTTATGCGCGCATAGAGGACAGAGCTCTCCCTCCACATGGATGCCTGTTTCCTCCTGAAATTCGCGGCGCAGGGCATGGGGGATGAGATTCAACGGATCTTCGTGCTGGGGGCAGTCTGCGAGCGCATAGATTGCTCCTGCGGCGGTCTGGGAAAATTCTTCAAGACCGCGCTTGAGAAGAATGACGAGCTGACTTTTGCCGGATGACGGCGGGCCGTACAGCAACAAGATGCGTCGTCCTACGTCGGAACCCAGGGCGGCGGCTTTGAAGTACTCCACGACCCTGGCAAGAGGAGCGTCAATGCCGAAGAGATCATTCTCGAAAAAGGCATAGTGCTCCTTTCCGGCCTCATCCATTTGCATGCCTGCTGTCTGGATCATGTTGTAGAGTCGCGTATGCGCGCGTTGGGCCAGTGCGGGTTGTTGTAGCACAATCGCGAGATAGTCGCGGAACGTGCCTTCCCACGCATGTATACGGTGCGTCTTTACGTGGGCCTCGATCCTGTCCAGTATAGAAGCCATCGTGGCCTCTCCTTACGTTGAAGGTTGGTATTTGGTTATCAAAAAACTATGCATATGTTGTAGCATTAGCATCGGCTGTTTGACAAGGACTTCAGCTTCGGCCACGATCAAGTATACGAGTATATAAGCGGCTCGTTGAAAATTTGTTATCGAAGAAAAACCTCAAACAATACAAGGTGACTATTATGGCGCCACCGTGGGAGCTGAGGCGTCGGGGGTTGAAGGATAGCTTGCGACACGACCAACGGGTCAAGGAAGCGATTCGCAAGAACCTGCGTGAGTTGATTACCGAGGAGGCCATCATCACGTCAGACGGGGAGAAGCGGATCAGGATCCCTTTGCGCTATCTTGAGCAGTACCGTTTTAAATACGGTCAGCCGCAAAATGGCGTGGGTCAGGGATCGGGCAAGCTGGGCGATGCGCTCGGCCAGCGCGGGAAAGGGAATGGCCCCGGTGATGGTATGCCGGGAGATCAGCCGGGCGAGTTGACGTACGAGGTGGAAGTGCCGCTGGACGAGCTCGCACGGATGATGTTAGAAGACCTGGCGCTCCCATGGCTTGAAGAGAAATCAGAACGGGAAGTTCGCACCGTCACCCACCGCCATACTGATATACGGCGGCGCGGGTCGCTCGCCAATCTCGATAAGCGCCGCACCCTTCTGGAAAATCTCAAGCGCAATGCGGCGCGCGGAGTCGCCGAAGTCGGCAACCTGCATGAGCACGATCTGCGCTTCAAGGTCTGGGATGAGCATGAGGAAAAGCACGCTAATGCGGCGGTGTATATGCTCATGGACCGCAGTGGTTCGATGACCACGAGCAAAAAGTACGTTGCCAAGAGCTTCTTTTTCTGGATGGTACGGTTTTTACGGCTGAAGTATCAGCATGTGGAGACCGTCTTCATTGCTCACGACACTGAGGCCCAGATCGTGCCAGAACAGGACTTCTTCGCGCTCTCAAATGACGGCGGGACGCGCTGCTCCTCGGCGTATAAGGTTGCACTGGATCATGTCCTGCTTCAGCATCCCTCAAGCCGATGGAATATCTATGTGTTCCACTTTTCCGATGGGGACAATCTGCCGTACGACAACGCCGTCTGCAAAGCACTGGTTGTTGACTTACTTGTGCACTGCAACATGGTGGGTTACGGCCAGATCCAGTATCAGGACGACCCAAGCTTTTACGGCTGGCAGAGCCAAACGGCAGCTACGATGAGTTCCCTACAGCACGCCCTCAAGGAAATCGACCATCCGCGACTGCTCTCGGTGACCATCACGCATAAGGAAGAGCTGTACCAAGTACTACAGAGATTCCTGCAGCCTCAGGAAAAAATCACCGTATGAGGGCGGTGGCACACCTCTCGCCGGAGACATCCATCGGCGTCCCAATTAATTTGGGACGCTATTTTTATTGCCGTGCTTCCACGGCAGACGTAATAATTCCGCCACCGAGCATTTCTTCTCCACGATAAAAGACGATGGACTGGCCCGGAGTCACGGCGCGTTGTGGCACATCAAATATGACGCGCTCCCCCACCACGGTGCACTTTTGAAGCGGTTGGCGGTAACGGATGCGTGCAGTACATGCCAAAGAAGGCGGCGGTTCTTTTCCTGAAATCCAATGGATGTCTGATATATCTATAGTGCTGGCAAAGAGTTCTTCATCGTACGGCCCCTCGGCGACCACCAGCGTATTGGTCGCAAAGTCCTTTTTTGCCACATAGTAGGGTATACCGCCGCCGCTCTCCAATCCCTCCCGCTGGCCAATGGTATAAAACGAAAGCCCGTCGTGCTGTCCTATCTGTCTGCCGCCTGTGGTGACCATTGCTCCGCGCGCAGTCGGAATATGTTTTTTCAGAAAAGCATTGAGATCTATCTCGCCGATAAAGCAAATCCCCTGCGAGTCCTTCTTCTCCGCCGTGGGCAGATTCAATGTCCGCGCCATCTCCCGTACTTCCGGCTTGGTGTATTCCCCTATCGGAAACAAGCAATGCCGCAACTGCTCCTGTCCCAGCGTCCACAAAAAATACGACTGGTCTTTGTTTTTATCTTTTGCCTGAAAAAGCCGCCCATCGGCAAGTTGCACATAATGCCCTGTCGCAATGGCGTCCGCTCCGCGTTCCAGCGCGTGCTGTAAAAAAACACCAAACTTGATATGCCGATTGCACATCACATCCGGATTGGGCGTGCGACCCATCGCATATTCACGGATCATATATTCCACCACCGCAGTCCGGTACTCCTCGGTCAGATCCCACGTCTGAAAAGGAATGCCTATTTTCTCCGCCGCAGACATCGCGTCATATCGGTCTTCTTTGAAATTGCACGGAATGGAAGGATCGCTCCACATCTTGATATGCACCCCGACCACGTCAAAACCCCGCTCTTTCAGTAGAGCCACCGCCACCGAAGAATCCACCCCTCCGGACATGCCTACAAATACTTTAGGTTTAAAGGCGGTATTTATTGCCTTTGATTTCATAGCGAAAGGTCGCATAGTTGACTTTGATTTCTCAATCTACTATAATCTAATATAGTTAAAGTATAAGATCATTTATGGCAAAAAGCAACCGTTTTGACCAAAGAATCACATCTATTCCGTCAGCACTTTGGTCAAATATAACACACATTGATGAATTAAAGGGGCAATGGATCGCCGGGGCTCGGCTATCCCCGCAAGTTTTAGGCCGTCTCAAGCGGTCGGTTTTGATTACTTCAACAGGAGCTTCCACTCGTATTGAGGGAGCGCGCCTTTCCGATGAAGATGTTGAGAAACTTATGCGCGGTATTGATATCCAGAAATTCGCTGATCGCGATAAGCAGGAAGTGAAGGGTTACTTTGAGTTGCTTGAGAATGTATTTGATTCTTGGAAATCCCTTAAGTTTTCAGAGAGCGCCATCAAGCACTTCCACAAAGAGCTTTTGAAGCATGTCTCAAAAGACGAAATACACAGAGGTGATTATAAGAAGACAGAAAATAAGGTTGAGATGATTGACGCGGCCGGCAAGTCGATGGGGACGCTGTTTGATACCACACCGGCTTACCTCACGCCCAAAGAAATGCAGGAACTGGTTGAGTGGACCCAAGAAGCTCTGGCGGAAAAAAAACATCACCCGCTTCTTATCGTGGGCAACTTTCTTGTAGAGTTTCTACAGATTCATCCATTCCAAGATGGCAACGGTCGTCTTAGCCGCATCCTCACAAACCTTCTCCTACTCAAAGAGGGGTATCTGTATATGCCTTACATTTCGCACGAGAAGCTGGTTGAAGATAATAAGCCGGAGTATTACTTGGCGCTTCGCCAGAGCCAAAAAACATTTAAGGATGATACAGAAACCATTGCACCATGGCTGGACTTCTTCTTCACCATTTTCTTAAAGCAGTCACAGATTGCCGTTGAACTGCTTTCCAAAGAAAACATTGAAAAGCTTCTTTCCAAGAAACAGCTTTCGGTATGGCAGTATTTACAGGGAGTGGACGAAGCAACTCCCGGCGAGATCGCCAAAGAGACAAAAGTTGCCCGGCCGACCGTAAGTCAAGCGCTTGATAAACTCCTGCGCCTCAAAAAAGTTGAACGTATCGGGCTTGGCAGGAGTACAAGATACAGGAAGTTCTGACGATAAAATAGACAAAGGTCCGCGACTACGAAGAACAAATTGGCCAGCTCGTCTATAAATTCTACAAGCTTACCTCGAGGAGATTCTGGTTGTTGAATTGCATTATTTCAATATCTGATGGGCAATCGCCATATGGAAGACCTTGGATTTTACAACTCATGCAAACACATATATCTTTCTTGGCTTATGACCGTCAAGGGATTTGCTATGCAGATCATAGATTGGGGTGGATGGAAAGATTTATAGAGATAGTTTCAAAACACTCTTTTTTGGGCTAATATATGGACAGAAGCATTAAC
>CAYIBQ010000005.1:0-17381 GCA_964361695.1 uncultured Candidatus Saccharibacteria bacterium
CTACGAATACAGCACTATGGGACTCATGGACGAAGCCGAGAAAGCTCGTGATCTACTAGCCGGAGCCGAGCAGGTAGCCATACTTCTGCCGAGCCGCCCGACGCTTGATGCGCTTGCCGCGGCTGAAGCCATCACTCGCGTGCTTGTCGCTCACGACAAATACGTGGGCTTTCTGTCCCACATGACTCTGAACACATCTTCCCTGCCGCCGGCATTTATCCACGTAAGTCACCCCTCCCCCCTTATCCGCGAGCGCATCATTGCGATAGACACCACCCATGCGCCCATCGGACAATTGCGCTATGAAAAACACGATTCACAGATTGAGATCGTGCTGTCGCCCAAATCTGGCTCCATTCGGGAAGACGCGTTCTCATTTCGCGACGGCAAGATACAGTGCG
Organism: uncultured Candidatus Saccharibacteria bacterium; assembly: GCA_964361695.1. Lineage (GTDB taxonomy): Bacteria > Patescibacteriota > Minisyncoccia > Sungbacterales > HO2-52-23 > WO2-54-10. The sequence goes on from CAYIBQ010000005.1 coordinate 402, forward strand.
ATGTGCTGATTGCCATCGCCGTACCTGATATTGAGGAAATTTCCGTTGAGGCAATGGGGCTAACGCCTCAGTTTTTCACCGAAACGCCCATCATCAACATCGGCAATGCCGAGGGGCGTAAGGAGTATGGCGAAGCAAATCTCCTGTCCCCGTCCGGGTCTTCTCTGTCCGAAATTGTGGCTACTGTTATTACATCCATAGATAGCAAACAGCCGGATGCCGAAACAGCAACACTTCTGCTTGCGGGACTCATGCAAGAAAGCCACAATTTCGCCTCTCCGGTGCGCGCGAGCGCGCACCTCTCCGCCGCAGATCTGCTCCAGCGTGGCGCTGACCAGCAGGCGGCCGCACGCATGGCCGGTACCGAGAGGCCGTTTTCTTTGTCCCAACTGATTGCCCGCGCCCATGTGCGTTCCAAAGAAACCGACAACGGACGGACGCTGTGGTCATTTCTCACGGCAGAGGATTTTGAAAAAACCAATCGATCTGCGCAGGATGTATCCGTGGTTATGGATGCCCTGCCCGGGCTTTTGGCTCCGCACGACAGATCCGTCCTCCTCTGGCAGGATCCGCGCACGCGCGAGATCCGTTCCATGATCACGGCGAACCCCGAAACACTCTTTGCGCTTGCCACAGCACAACCCGGGGACTTGGGCAATCCGGTGTTTGTCCCGCACGCAGTGTTTCTCAATTTTTTGGAAGCGGAAGAGCGCATCGCGGCGTTGCTCGGTACTGCGCGATAGCGTAGAATAAAAGCCATACATAGTCGTCAGCACGCGTGGTATGCGCGCGTCCGGTATTCATTGCAATTCAATGGCTGTATTTGACGAAGAAAAGTCAGACCGTCGGCTCAATCTTTTGCGGCGCAAGGACACCGAAGCGTCCACGCGCCTGCTTGCGCAAAAATACGGCATCCCGTACGCGGATTTAGGCGTTCTGCCTGTGGAAATAGACGCGATTGCCATCGTACCCGAACCGGAAGCGCGCAGTGCCGAGGCCGCCGTGTTTCAGGTGATCGGAAGCCGCCTGAAAATTGCAGTGCGCAATCCCGACAAAGCCGAGACAAAGGCCTTATTGGAGCGCCTAGGCCGCGTGCCGTACGCATGTGATGTGTTTCTCGCGTCCGGTCTGGGACTGGAACATGCGTGGGAGTTTTATAAAAAAGTGCCCGAGGCGCACGAGGCCAGCGCTGGCGCCATAGCACTCTCTCCGGCCCACCTCTCCGCCATCCAAAAAGAAATTTCCTCTCTGCCCGATATCGCGCGTCAAATCAAAGAGCGCGCGTTCAAGAAAACATCCGACACGCTGGAAGTGATTCTCGCGGGCGCTTTGGCGACTGATGCGTCAGACGTGCACATTGAGCCGCAGGAACACACCGTGCGCCTCCGCATGCGGCTGGACGGCACGCTCCACGACATTGCAGAACTGCCTCCCAAACTTTTTGCCCTGCTCCTGTCGCGCATCAAATTGGTATCAGAACTCAAGCTCAACATCCACGACCGCGCGCAGGACGGCAGATTTACAATCGGGCTGGATCACGCGGCCATTGAAGTCCGTACCTCAACCCTGCCCGGACCCTACGGCGAAAACGTCGTTCTGCGTATCCTCAACCCAAAAACCATTGAGATTACTCTTCATGATTTGGGGATGTCGCCGTGGGTGGCTGAAGCCATGGAAAAAGAGTTGAAAAAGCCCAACGGCCTCATCCTCACCACCGGCCCTACGGGTTCAGGTAAAACCACGACGCTATACACGTTTCTCCGCGCTATCCACGATCCCTCCATCAAAATCATCACCATTGAAGACCCGATTGAATATCACCTCACCGGCATTGAGCAGACACAGGTGGATACCGAAAAAGGATATGATTTTGCCAATGGCCTGCGTGCCATCGTGCGGCAGGACCCGGACGCCATACTCGTAGGGGAGATCCGCGATCTGGAAACTGCGGAAACCGCCATGCACGCCTCCCTCACCGGACACCTGGTATTTTCCACCCTGCACACCAATAACGCCGCAGGCACCATCCCCCGCCTCATTGACCTGGGCGTACGCCCGTCAATCATAGCGCCCGCGATCAACGTCGCCATGGCCCAGCGCCTGGTACGCAAACTCTGCCCATCGTGTCGCACCCCTGTCTCTGCCTATGAGGCAGACATGGCGAACATAAAAAAAGAATTGGCCGATTTTTCCAAAGACATCCCCATACCGCCCGAAAATGAATGGCATATATTCCGTCCTGCAGAAAAAGGATGTCCTGCGTGCAACGGCATTGGCTACAAAGGCCGCACTGGATTGTATGAAATAATTTTGGTAAACGACCGCGTGGAAGCGCTGATTCTGGCATCAGCGCCGGAGTCGGATATAAAAAAAGAAGCCGCCCTGCAAGGACAGCTGACCATGCGCCAGGACGGCATCCTAAAAGTGCTCGCGGGTATCACCGATATGGCGGAACTGGAGCGAATCGTGGGCAGTGAATGAATGATGCCGCGTTTGAAAAATAAAAAGCCCTGAAGCCGTGGGCAATTGCCCCGCGAATCTTCGCGGAGGATAGAACAACTCCCAGGCACCTCCCAGACGCTAGACCTGCAAGCAGGTATATACCGGAATGCCCTGGTGTAGCCGTTCCCTTAAGGCCCCCGGTAAAGAAGGCCATAATTGCCCACGACTTCAGGGTTCCCGCTCCCGTGTCACGCTACCGAAATTGCCCGATGTTGCAAAGCAAGGCACACGAGGGAATTTGAAACACTGTTTCAAATGTCCCAGAAGTGCCGTGCCGACGAGCGCGGGGATGGCAATCTGATTATAACTGTTTTATATGATTATGTCAACTAGCCCACCCTCACCCGCAAAAGACCGCGCAGACATCCAGGGATTGGATGCGGCGCTGCGTCCGCAAAAATGGAATGAATTTGTGGGACAGGAACGCATCAAAAAGAACCTCCGCATCCTCGTGGACGCGGCCAAGGGACGCCACGACCCTATTGAGCATATCCTCTTGGGCGGACCCGCGGGTCTTGGCAAGACCACACTGGCACATTTGATTGCCCGCGAGATGGAAACGTCGGTGAAAATCACGTCCGGCCCCGCGATTGAGCGCGTGGGAGACCTCGCGTCCCTGCTCACCAATCTCCAGCCGCACGAAATACTTTTCATTGACGAAGTGCACCGCTTGTCCAAACTGATTGAAGAAGTGTTGTATCCTGCCATGGAGTCGCGCGTCTTGGACATTATGATCGGCAAGGGTCCGTCGGCGCGCACTATCCAATTGGAACTCCCGCCATTCACCCTAATTGCCGCGACCACGCGCATTGGCATGCTCTCCTCGCCCCTGCGCTCCCGTTTTGGCAACACATTCCGATTTGAATTTTACACGCCCGAAGAACTGGTGCGCATCCTGATACGCTCGGCCGGCGTGCTTGGCGTTTCTCTGGATTCTGAAGCCGCCACCCTGCTGGCACGCTCGTGCCGCGCCACCCCGCGCGTTGCCAACCGCCTGCTCAAACGATGCAGGGACTGGGCACAGGTGCATGGCAATACCGCCATCACCCGGTCGGTAGTCACAGACACGCTTGCTCTCATGGAAATAGACGGACAAGGGCTGGAGCCGATGGACCGGCGCATCATGTCCGTCATTGTTGAAAAATTCGCCGGCGGCCCTGTAGGGCTCCAAGCGCTTGCCGCGGCATCGGCCGAAGAAGAAGATACGATCGTTGAGGTGTACGAGCCATATCTCATGCGCCTGGGGTTTATTGAACGCACGCCGCGGGGCCGCATGGTCACCGAACTGGCATACCAGCACCTCGGCATCTCCAGCGCCAGACAACAGCCGCTCATTAGTTAAATTCCAAATGACAAATCCCAAATTACAAATAAAACACAAATCCCAATACTCAAATTCCAAACGCGCGTTTCGGTAATTGATATTTCAGTTACTGGAGCTCATTTGGAATTTGGTGCTTGTAATTTGGATTTTTGAAGCGCTATGGCCGGGCACTCGCATTGGAAACAAGTAAAGCATAAGAAAGGAGCCACTGACGCAAAGCGCGGGCAGTTGTTTTCCAAACTCGTAAAAGAAATTGCCGTGGCCGCGCGCGAAGGGGGTGTGAATCCGGAAACCAACGTGCGCCTGCGCGCGGCTATGGAACGCAGTAAACAGGACGGTCTGCCAAAAGACAATAGAGAGCGCACGCTGGAACGGGCATCGGGCAGGGGTGATGCCGGAGAACTGTTTGAATTTCTTTACGAGGCTACGGCTCCCGATGGTGTCATGATTCTGGTGGAGGGCATCACAGACAGCAGAAACCGTACGCTCGCGGAGATAAAGCATATCTTGAGCGAGCGCGGAGGACGACTCGTGGAACAAGGATCACTCTCGTGGAACTTTGAAAAAGTCGGCGTGCTCGCGGGTTCTGTTTCCGCCTCACCAGGCAAGAATCGGGAAGAGATAGAACTCGCTGTCATTGAGTCGGGTGCCAGCGACTTCCGGATTGAAGAGGATACGCTCACTGTTGAAACAGTATTTGCCGAACGCGAGCGCGTACGCGCAGCACTGGAAGCACACGGTATCACTATTACCTCTGTAGGCCATGAATACAAACCCAAAACAGCCATCGTCCTTACGGACGACGCGCGTGCCGCCCTGGAGCCCCTGCTTGACGCTCTGGCCGAGCATCCAGACGCACAAGAGATATATACAAACCTTGCGGAATAAATTCCAAGCACCAAGCACGAAATCCCAAATAAATCCCAATGACCGAAATACAAAATTCAAAACACGCAACGTTTGGAGTATTGGAATTTGAGATTTTGGATTTATTTGGAATTTGGAGTTTGGGATTTGTGATTTTATGATCTTGGGTATTGATCCCGGCACCACGTCTGCGGGCTACGCATTTATAGACGGCGACCGCACGCCCACGCTTCGTAGCGCAGGTATTTTATCGGTGCGCGCAGGCGAGTCCGGGGAGCGGCTGGCCGAACTGCACCGTTCTCTTACGGCGCTCATGGCCAAGTGGAAACCTGACAGTGTGGCTATAGAAAAGCTCTTTTTCGCCGCCAACGCCCGTACCGCCATGGCGGTTGCCGAAGCGCGGGGGGTTCTGCTCTTGACAGCAGTTTTGGGAGCCGCTAACGTCTATGAATATACGCCGGCCGAGATCAAAAAAACGATCACCGGCCAGGGCAGTGCGGACAAGGAGCAGGTGCGGAAAATGCTTTCACTCACCATGCCGGAAACCAAAGTCCTGAAAGGCCGCGATGATATGTTTGACGCCATCGCCGTAGCGCTTACCTGTCATTATAAAGAAAAAGGTCGACTGCGTTTCGCCACATAAGGCAAATCTAGGAATCATACCAAAGACGCATATGTATCTTTCGCACGACGAATTGGATCCCATGGAAGCCATGGACGACGAAGACGAGAAGGATGCCGACGACGAGGACACCGACGACTATGACGACGATGCGGATCTGACCGAAGAGGACGAAGAAGACGAAGTGTAGTCATATACAACACCGCCCCGGCATGTGCCGGGGCGGTGTTGTATCAACTATCAATGCTTAAAAACCGTCTCTTGCCTACGCGCAACAACTGTTGTCTGTCCACAGAGATCTCTTCTTGCGGATCCTTAATCTCCCGACCGTCCAACTCCACAGCGCCCTGCTCAATGAGACGACGTGCTTCCCCTTTTGAGGACGCACATCCGAGATGGACAAGAAGATCAACGACATACCACGCGCTCTTTTCCAGTTTTCTATACTCTACTTCTTCAGGTGTCTTTCGTTGTGAAAATACTTTTATAAATTCCTCCCGGGCACGACGACCTTCGCCAGCACCATGATACGCAGAAGCAATGCGCTCTCCCAGCGTCATTTTTGCATCGCGCGGGTTCATCGTGCCCGCGGCCATTTCTTTTTCCATCGTTTCAATATCGGCCATCGGCGTGTCCGTCAGCGCAATAAAATATTTCACGATCAGATCGTCCGGGATGGACATGATTTTTCCGAACATCTCACCTGCTGATTCCCGCAGACCAATATAATTACCAAGCGATTTGCTCATTTTCCTGCCGCCATCCGTGCCTTCTATCAACCACATCGTCATCACATCCTGCTCGCTCATCGCGAACCGGCGCTGTATTTTGCGGCCGGTCAGCAGGTTGAATTTCTGATCCGTACCGCCCAGTTCCACGTCCGCCTCAACCGCCACCGAGTCATATCCCTGTAAGAGCGGATATATCATTTCCAGGATCGTAATGTCGCGGCCTTCGGCTATGCGCTTTTGAAAATCATCCCGCTCCAGCGCCCGCTGTACCGTCACCTTTGCAAGCAGATCGTAGAGAAATCCGACACCCATCTTGGCATACCACTCGCTGTTGTACCGGACTTCTGTTTTCTCAAGATCAATCACCTTTTCCGCCTGCGAGAGGTATTCTTTTAGATTTTCCCGTATCTGTTCGGGCGACAAGGGCTTTCGCGCGTCGTCGCGGCCCGAAGGATCACCCACCGTCGCGGTAAAATCGCCGATAATAAGGACGGCTTGGTGTCCGGCATCCTGAAACTGCCGCAACTTCCGCAAAGGAACCGTGTGGCCCAAATGAATATCGGGCGCCGTGGGATCAATACCAAACTTCACGCGCAGTTTCCTACCCGAAGCTAGCATCTCCTCCAAGTGCTCCCGCACGATCACCTCCTCCACCGCGCGGGTAAGGAGACCGGATAAAACTGTTTTTGGATCTGCCATACTAACGAAGGTCCTCTATTGATAGTCCCGCCTGTTTCAAAATCGTCATCACGGCGCCTGGTGGCAGTTCTCTGGTGTGATATGCGACAAGCGTGCGTCGTTTTGTATCCGGATGATAGAAAATAAAATGACTTCCGGTTGTGTGATCCAACTGAAAGCCGTTTCGCTTTAATGCGGCAATAACCTTCCTGGGAGTCAGCGAGGGGGCTTTAGACATGCGCGAGGGCGCGGCGAACTCTGGACGGCCGTTTTACCTCAACGGAAGAAATCAGTGTCGCCGAATCGGAAGGGATCGGCTCATTATGCTTCTGTAAACTTGCGATGTATCCCAAAATCGCATCTGCAACCATCTCTTTTGCATCATCAAGATTTTTCCCATACGTAATACACCCGGGCAACGCGGGCACGGTTACCGTAAACCCGCCTTCCGGCTCCTCTTGAAATAACACGGTATAGCGCAGGTGTTCCATAGCCCCATGGTATCGCAAAGAATCGCAAAAATCAAACGCTCCAAAATCGCACAGTAATGCCCTCCCAGCCGATTTGACTTTTATTCTATGATGAGGTATAATTCAGAAAGTTTGTTGACAACGGAACACAGCATCTCTGTATACTACCGTCCGGAAGGGGGTGGCTATGTCTTGGCATGATAAGGTTCTAGAAGCGATACTGAACGCCGCAAAACCGACGGTTGAGGAAAACATTGAGGGCTTAATAGGCAACCTATTAAGTATCCCGCAACTAAGGAGGTTGGTAGAGAAGAATCCAGACATCATTGCAGCAGTCATATCCGTAGCGATAGGAGCGATTCCTGAAATGGACAAGCGGACGGTTATAGGAAAACTCACCGCCTATGGCATGGATGTGGTGGAGATTCTCCCCAGAGAACTTGTCCGCGCAGTGAAAGGCCAAGGCACAATACGTAGAGACATCAGAGTTGGGCAACAACCTGATACCAAGAAAGACACCACGTCCATTTTGGCCAAGATGCCAAAAATGGCCACAGCAGGGTCCGGGAGTGGATCATCTATTCTTTCTAAGCTACCGCGGAGGTAGGGGGGTGACTAACAGGGGGTATACACAGCAGCAACGCAGAGTGAATGTGGACTTCTTGATACGAAAGGATAAGAAAGTGGCTCAATATCCGAATATGCATATAGGGTACACTATAGGAAGCAAGACGGTGGAGATATGGATCGAAACTTATCTAAATCCACGACATTCTCCAGATAGGATACCTGTGGGCGGAGTAACGGTTCACTTGTATGTTAACGACAAGGAATTGGGGGTGGTGACATCACAAAACGACGGGAAAACTGTACCCATCTCGTATGAGCAACCGAGAGATGGATCTATGATTATTGAGGCCGCAATGGGTGAGCCTCCCGTCTGTCGCGATCAAAGCCGCATGGGATTTAGGACCGGATCTTATATTGGTACCGGACATTATACCGGGCCCACACGGTTTGAAAAGATCGAGAGACATCAGGGAGCGCAAAGAACTATGAGTAATCAGATGGCGAAGATCTCGGAATACCGTGATCGCCTTCTTATTAACCTGTCGGAGGTGTTTGCTCTTGAAGAGCATATAGAAACCGATTTTATGGAGCGAGCATTTGCGCCGTTTTGGGATGGCATTTGTGATTTTGCCGTGAGAATGGGGCACCTTGAAGAGAAAATGAGGTTCATAGCCGACGAATATCGACACTCCGAGTACGTCTATAAGCAGTACCTAACACATGTTCTTTGTGAATTAGTATGTTGCTATCGTCCCCAAGGAGAACAATCTCATGCCACTCAAGGATTCAGCAAGACAGTATCTGGTCAGTTTGATGGCAGACATGACGTCACAACTGGGATTGGATTGGGCGTTGAGAAAGAAAGCTGACGCCGCCCCAAAGCCCGCAGACACACGCAAGGCAATAGATGTCATTATGGACCTCTATCCGCCTAAGTGGGTAGATGAGATACCGCCTGAATGGGTGGAAAACTCAAAGCGATATGTGCGCTCTGGCGGAGGGTTACCTGGAGAAAAGGTCATTGTTAACGACAATACTCTTTCGGAAGCGGAAAAGAACCTACGATTGCGGCAATTCCATGCGAGTCGCATCAGCCAAGAGAATGCCGGACGCCGAGATGAACGGCTCCTTTGGCAATGGAGGTTGAGTAACAACCAGCGTGAGCAATTGGAGTTAGTCGGGACAAATACCCTGAAGATTATTTTCAGAGAGGATAGCTCTGCGGAGAGAGATAAAATTCTCGCCGCAATCGTGGAAAAAACCCTCGCAGAAAAGATCCAGGGTACGAGCCAAAAAATCTCGCAGGCTCTCGGCGATGCGGGACGATTCCCAGAATGGATATACACGCAGCTGAATCCACAAGGACAAGCGGTCATTGATGAATGGCACACTTGGGCGGAGCATCGGCGCCAGAGACGAGAGCAGAGAAAGCCCGCATTCGTGTCCGCTCGGCCATGGGTAGCGCTTGTCCCACTGGTCGCGGGGGCACTTCTCTTTATTGCCACATTTATTTTCTGAAAGAAGAAATAGGATATGGGTGCAGTGCTGGGGTTTCTGCTGGTAAGGAGTGTGCTTTATCGCCGTATGTGGTGGATTCTACTAGGCCATTACTCTCGTGTTCTTGATAGCAATTTCAGGACACTGGGTGGTGTGGGATGGCGCAATGTTATTGGGATATGGGAGGACGATGCGGGGATATATTGGTAGATAAATCATCGGTACCTAACGAGTAAGAATCCATTTTCTAGTGAGACGGTCTTTTGTAAAGAAGTTGACCGTCTCTTTTCTTTATGTTTCAATATTAAGTAAGCACGTTTTGTTTCTACAAACGCCTTGGCGTTTACATGTGGATAGCTTGATTTGCTTTGATATATCATCTGTTGCTATAGTAACCAGAAGACAATAAGTCTCTTTCTACTTATGGCTATTTTTGAACGTCTTCGGGCGCCGGCAACACCAGATTCCGCTGATGCGGAGGAAAAACCGGAAGGACCGAGCATCAAAGAGATACGGGCAGACCGCCAGAAGAGCGGGTTTTTCGCCAACATGCTCGAGCAGGAAGGCCAGGAAGCGCTGGCGAAAAAACTCTTTTTCGGAGAAGGCGAGTTTGTGACTGAAGATTTTGAGCTAATGGAGCAGTATCGCGGTCAGTTTGCGGAAAAGTTGGAGCGCTCGGAGCGCGTCAAAGAAATGATAACGCCGGAACTCGTTGAAGAGATGGGTGCGCTCCATCCGGATCTGGGCAATATTCTCAAGGCGGCCGGATCACGAGACATTTCCCGATTAGTGGGGAATTACCTTGAGACGCTTATTTTCAGAGACCCGGCGGCGTTTGATTACATCTATGATGGTGTGGAAAATTTGAATAAGAAATTTGAGGCACAGCGCGTAAAAGACGAGGAGTTGATGGAAAAACTTGAGGCAGCCGGCATCACCGAAGACGAGTATGCCGAGATACTCAAGAAAAATCAGAGCCATGGCATGCGTGTAAAAGAGATCCATGATCTTCTTGAAGAACGAGAGGGCAGGGCGGGAATACTTGAGAAAATCCGGGATTGGAGGGGCAATAAGCGCGACGCCCGTCTGCTTGCCGCGGCAAAGGAACTCGGGGGTGAGGCGACAAAACGCGATATTGACCGCTTGCTTAAAGACGTGAACGAAGAAACAGCAAATCTCGGCACCGTTCTCACGGCAACGCTGATGGGCAATACCGAGCTCAATAAATCAGTCGGCATGATCCTTCGCGGGGAAACACCGCCTAAAATAGAAGCAAATGTTATGGGGTTTGCCGAAGCGAAACAACTTATGATGTCCGAGGAACAGGTACAGGAGAGATGGGAACAAGAAAAACAGACGCCGGAGTATAAAAAGATTAAAACTCCAGCCGACAAGGAAAAAGCCCGCGATTCTTTTATGGGAAAGTTGCTGGCTCCCTCGCGCCGCAGGACAGGGTGGTTCGCACGCGTCTCCACAGGATTCATGGAATCACTTATGGAGGGTATGAACTTTACTTTGTAGGTTATAAAAATACATATGACACCCTATCCTACACTCCGCGATCTCTACCGCCAGTTTACCGACGTCTTACAAAACGGCACCGAACAAGATGCTCGGAAGTTTCTCGTGGATCATTTCTCTGAACTGCCGGAAGAAGTCCAGGAGGCAGTTGCATTCCAATTTTTCCGCGAGGGACTGGCGCAGGCCGCCGCACACCAAGACGGCATAGCAGAACTCAGGAAAGAGGGAATAAATGCCATGGGGCGGCTCAAAGAGGCCAAGCGTATTTTGGAGGACAAATTGAAGCTTATGGAGCTTGAAGGCAATATAAAGTCATAAAACCCCCTATCTAAGCCATCAAAAAGCCGAGGGATGCCCCTCGGCTTTTTGATTTGACTTTTTATATAAAATGATGTACTATAGAAGGCATGAGTTTTTTGTCAACGGAATAAGAATACGACTTGATATTATTTAAGGAGGCTATGATGGCAGAGAGGGGTGGTATACAAATCACCTTGGAGTACGGAGTACCCAGAAGGTTGGATGACGAGAGTTGGGAGTTGCACGCATGGGCGACCGCGACCGAGGGGCGAAATCGCGATCCGTTGCATGGAGAAGTGATTGAGTTCGTCAATGAAGGGGATCCGGAGGCCGATCACGAAACAGGTCCTTCTGGAAAGACCGAGCAGCACACATTCCATGCGCCAAAGGGCGCGACTGGGATAGTGATTGAGGCGCGGCTTAAGCGAGACCCACGCCGAAGTGATAAAAAGACAGTGGTGTTGGTGCGGGAGCAAAAACCCAAAAAACCAAAGGATATCCAGTGTTTTGAGTCGTACGAAGGAGACAGGGGGACACTAATATTCCGCGTCATAGACGAAGATGGATCTCCTATGAAGGAGGAGACGATCATCGTGCATGACGAGGAGCATCGTCCCGTAGTTTATCCTGTTGACAGGAAAACAAACGAGAACGGAATGGTTACGGTGAGCATCACTATGGAGTCGTCCCATAAAAGCATTGTTGTGATGTTGCGGGACTTCCAGAAACTCATTCATCTCTACAAGTGAAAGGAGAACCATCATGCCAATCTGGGGAGTCCCAGCGGCGCACGCAATCGGCGGGATTCTTTATGGCGTAGCCAGTGATGCTATTAAAAAAAGGGGCGAAGCCGCCATAGAGAAAGTGTTCCGGCAGATCGAAATCCAAGAGGAACATCGCGCTGCGATGTGGAATTTCATCTCGAATCAGCTGGAAGACCGTACGGCAAGCGAAAAGTTGTTAGAGCGCCATAAACGCGCTCTCGCCAATCGCCGGACGAACCCGCGCGAAGAGGACAAACTAAGCGAGTTCCTCACGCGCATCTTCGTGAGTGTCACGGACCATAGTAGTCGCCAAGTCGCATTTCGCGCGCTTGGACGCGCCGATGATGCGTCCTTTGCCCAGGCCCAGGCATTTGTAGAGGCAAATAAACTGCTGACATGGGGACTGCTGGCGCGGAAGTATGGCAGGGATCTATGGGGATGGATACGCGATTCCGGCGTTTCGCCCACAATGGCGCACCGACTGGAGGACATCCAGAAATGGATGGAAAGCGACTTCCCTGCCCACCGTAGGTATGCGCAACAACAGATGGATCGGAGATCGCGCGACCTTATCGCCGCCAACAGGCGAAGCCGAGCGGCACATCGCGTACACTGGTACAACTGGCCGTCTCTCCAAGGAGCATTCCTCGCCATTCTTGCAGCGGGTGTGTTGGCCTTCATCGCATTTCTCGTCTAAAACTCGTCTGAAAGGAGTAATCAATGCTCACGATAGTGCTTTGGGTGGGGCTCTTGGGGGGATGGCTCATGTACGGCAGGCCGTTCCTCGCTGTACTGGGGAACCATATTACGAACGGTGTCCCGCAGGTGTGGCGCGCGGCTATGGCAAACCGTTATTCACTAGCTGCTCGAAGAGGAATTTCCTTTGCGTTGGTATTCACGATTATAGGAATTGTGCTCGGCCTTTGGTCGGCGCGGAACAACACCGAAGCGGGACAGATTATTATCTACGTCTCGTTTGTAGTGTCGTTCCTGATCGTGAAAGTGATAGCATCGCTCATTAGTGTGTTCGCCTCCGCGCTTGTCAAACTCCTTCCCGTCGGGGAGCAGACGGAAGAGGCGATGCAGGACATCCGGGCGGGACTCAAGAAGCGCGTGGATGTTGCTCTCGCGTTTCATATCTTTACTGCCCTCTCGTTTGTCACCCTTGGCGTGTTCGTGCCTATTGGCATAGACGCGATTGTGGTACTCGCCATAATCGCATACTACCAAGTAAGTGACGCGTACGACGTACCGGTAACGTGGGCGCCAAGTTTTATGATGGGCGTGTCCATTACGGAAGCGATCGTACTCGTCATATTGTCGGGCTTGTCCGTACTCCCGATGACGCGGCCATATGTGAACGCCGTGGGCATTGACCCCCTCCGCTTCGTTCATAGGGGCGTGGTGGACGCCTCTGGTTTTGAAGCGGCACAAGCGGATCGGCGAGCAAAATTGAAGCAGATTTGCGGTGCAGAGATCGGAGCGCTGCAAAAATCAATCAACGCGATTGATCCCACGAAAGAGGAGACTGATGTCAAGACAGGAATCAAGAGTCAGGTAGTTGATCCCAAAGCCCGCGAGAATTACACGAGATATACCCGCGAGCTTGAGGAGAAAAAGAAGAGTTGTTTTTTCTGACCAATCACGGCGGTCAATCTGTTCCTTGGAACAGATTGACCGCTTTTATATTTATAGATATAGTTGGGGTATGGCACAAGGAGAGAATCGTGATTTCAGTCGATCTCTTCAGAGAGAGGGGCGGGAATCACGAGAAAAAAGGAGCGCCCAACACGGAGAAGCGGGGGGCGCAACCTATAATTTTAGTGCAGAAACGCAACAAATAGGACGTGAGGCACGCAGAAAGCAGGAAGAAAATAAAAAACTCCGAGAACAAAAAATGGAGGGGTGGGAGCGCAAGGCGGCACGCGGCGCTTTGGGGACGTTTGGCGATGTCGCGGGAATTGGGGCTATCGGAGGATTGTGGACGCTCGGGCAGGCACTGAAATACTCCCTCTTGGGATGGACGCTGGATGCAAACGGCGTGCCGCGCAAGGATGCGAAGTCCTTGGCGGATTTTGATAAGACATACAAAGCCGCGAAAGAGGGCGGAGTGCTTGCCGGTCTTGCGGCGGGCATGGCGGCGTAATGAGACGCAGAATATAGATTCTTAGGCATTAGGTTCTTAGGGAAGATGTCTGCACGTCGTGCTAAAAACCTAACGCCCAAAAACCTTGTCTATGGATATACCTGATGGATTTAATCTTGATATTCTCAAAGCGTTCGGCTTGGAAAAAAGTCCCGAGAAGTGGGACGCATTTTTTGCGCGCGCGGGGGAAGCGATCATGATGGCGGTGATCCGCCGTCTGGAAAAAGAATTGCCGGATGAGCAGATGGAGGAATTTTTCTGCCTGTTTGAGGGGTCGGCGTCGGACGAGGAAAAGAAGGTCTTCTTGGACGCCCACATCCCCCGTTTCAAGGACATGCTGTTTGAGGAAGTCGCGCGTTTCAAAACCACGGCGCTTGCGCAGAAAAACAACACTATACCAACAGCGCCCGCGGATTGACAACGCATCATTTTTTATATATATTAGTGTCATGGAACAGTTGGAAAGAATCGTAACCACATGAATGCTCAAATTATTCCATATCTTACGGGGATCGTGATAGTGCTGATGATTCTCTTGATGGTGCGGCGCGCGGAAAAGCACGGAAAGAATGCGAAGTCATAATTTCCATACGGCGCGGAAAAAGCGTTTTTTTATCGTGGCGGGCATACTCCTGCCGCTTTTTGCGGGTGCGGCTACAGTGTATGCGCTGGTGGGCGACCTGCCCAATCCCGAGCGGATGCACGAGCGTACCGTGGAGGAATCCACGCAGATTTACGACCGCACGGGCAAGATATTGCTCTACGAAATCCACGGCGATGAGCGGCGGAGCGTGGTGCCGCTCTCCGATATACCCGATTCAGTAAAGCACGCGGCACTCGTCGCCGAAGACATTCATTTCTACAGCCATGGGGGCTTGGACTGGCGGGGTATTTTCCGCGCCATCGGAAAAAATATCTCGTCGGGCGATTTTTCGCAGGGCGGCTCTACTATCACCCAGCAGTTGATTAAAAATTCCCTGCTCGGAGGACAGAAGACCATAAGCAGAAAATTAAAAGAGCAGATTTTGGCAGTGCTCCTGGAGCGCAAATATTCAAAGGATGAAATTTTTGGGTGGTATCTGAACCAGATCCCCTACGGCTCCAACGCGTACGGCATTGCCGCGGCAGCACGTCTGTACTTTGGCAAAGAGGTGGGAGAATTGACGCTCGCCGAATCCGCGACTATTGCGGCACTTGTCAAAGCGCCCTCGTACTACTCTCCGTACGGCTCGCACAAGGACGAATTGATGAAGCGCAAGGACTGGATCCTCCAGCGCATGGCGGACGCGGGATTTATTTCCGCCCAGCAAGCCGATGAGGCAACGCATTCCCAACTCGTTTTTGTACCCATGCGCGAGACCATACGCGCACCCCATTTTGTCCAATACGTGCGCGAACACCTGGATGAGAAATATGGGGAGGCAACCGTACTTCGCGGAGGGCTTCGCGTGACCACGACGCTTGACTGGACACTCCAGGAAACTGCCGAAAAATTCGTGCAGGAAGGCGCAGAGAATAATAAAAATCTGGTGAAGGCGTACAATGCCGCACTCGTGGCTATAGATCCCCGCACTGGCGACATTGTCACCATGGTAGGTTCCAAAGAATACCTCGGCACCGCAGAGCCGGAGGGATGCAATCCGGGTGTCACGTGCAAATTTGATCCGTATGTGAATATCGCAACGCGCAGACGCCAGCCGGGATCCGCGTTCAAGCCGTTTGTCTACGCCACGGCTTTTAAAAAAGGGTACACGCCGGAGACCATGTTGTTTGATGTGCCTACGGAATTCAACCCTGGATGCAATCCCGACGGCTCTCCGGGGCCGCAGATCAGCGATCCCAAGCAATGCTATCACCCGCAAAATTATGATGATTCATTCCGCGGGCCGGTGGATATGCGCCACGCGCTCGCGCAATCACTCAACATTCCGTCGGTAAAGACGCTGTATCTGGCAGGCATGGAGGACTCTATGAAGACCGCCGAAGCCATGGGCATCACGACTCTTGAAGATCCCAGCCGCTATGGACTCTCGCTCGTGCTGGGAGGCGCTGAAGTGACACTACTTGAAATGACGTCTGCATTCGGCGTTTTTGCGGCAGAGGGCGTGCGCCATCCGGCCACCGCAGTCCTGCGGGTAGAAGACCGTAACGGCACCATCCTGGAAGAACGACGGGATACGCCTGTGCCCGCTCTAGATACTAATATCGCGCGCGTGATGAATAATATATTGTCGGACAATCCTGCCCGCGTGCCGATATTCAGCCCCACGAGTTCCCTCCACTTCCCCAACCGGCAGGTTGCCGCCAAAACAGGTACCACACAGGAGTTCCGCGACGCGTGGACTATCGGCTATACCCCGTCGTTGACAGTAGGCGTCTGGGTCGGCAATAACGACAACACGCCGATGAATCAGAAGGGATTGTCCGTTATGGTCGCAGGCCCCATTTGGCACAAATTTATAGAAACCGCTCTCTCCGCAGGACCCCAGGAGTATTTTGCCTCCCCTGACCCCCTGCAGGCCGCAAAGCCGATTTTCCGCGGGTCGTACCGATCCGGCCCCGGCGTGAAAATTGATAAAATATCAGGAAAGCTCGCGACAGCAGATACGCCGCCAGAACTCATTGAAGAGCGCACATTCGGAGGCATTACCACAATCTTGGGATTGATTGAAAAAAATAATCCACTGGGAGATGCGCCTATCGATCCCCAGGGCGACCCCCAGTTTAAAAACTGGCAGGCGGGCATTGATGCGTGGCTTATCGGTCATCCGCTTGCCGCAACACAAGCGCCCGAGGGAGCAGATGACCTCCACACGCCCGGCAAAGCCCCGCGGGTATCAATCATGTCTCCCAGCGAAGGGAATACGTCTTTGAGCGACATCAGCGAGGTCTCAGCGCGCGTAGAGGCCGTATTTGCGCTAAGCGAGGTGTCTCTTTTTATAGATGATGCTCTGGTGCGCTCAACCACCGGCCCGTTCGTGTCTCCTG
>CAYIBQ010000005.1:17481-26690 GCA_964361695.1 uncultured Candidatus Saccharibacteria bacterium
CTTTTTATAGATGATGCTCTGGTGCGCTCAACCACCGGCCCGTTCGTGTCTCCTGATTTTTTGTTTGCTGTTCCTGATCCCCTATCACCCGGCTCGCATCACATAAAAATCACCGCGTTTGACGCGGTGGGCAATAGAACAAGCGCGGAGCGAGAAGTGACGATCTTGCCCTAAAAGGAAAAGTAAAAAGGACAACACTTTTTTCCTTTTGCGCTTTTACTTTTTCATTTTTTAGGTGAGCCGTATGGGCATCACGACGTACGTAAACGCGTTGTGGGATTTGTTGCGTATGAGCGCGGGTGATGATGCCTCGTTACAGCCAAAAAATATCTCCTCGTCATCAAGCTGGGCCATGCCGTCCAGCACATAGCGCCAGTTGAAACTCATGGCAATTTCTTTGCCGTTGAGTGACGCCGGATAGTGGGTCCTATAATCACCGACATCGGGATTGGCCGCCGTGATTTCAATCTGCTTTAGCCCCACGCGCACGTTGATTTCCGAGAGCTTGGATGCAAAAATACTTGCCGCGCGCACTCCCCGCGTCATGTCGTCGCGCGAGAGATACACAGATGTCGTGAACCGGCTCGGAATGATCGCTTTGTAATCAGGAAAAGAACCCTCAATGAGCCGCGAGGTAAAAAGACCCCTGCCTGTTTCCGCTGACATCTGGTTATCTCCTACGACCATGGTCACCATACCGTCTTCTCCGTCCAAAATACGTGAGAGTTCTGCCGCAGACCTCTGTGGCAGAATAAATGATAGTCCTGCCTCCGATTCATTTTTTGCAAGCGGCAGTACTGATTCGGCGAGACGGAATGTATCGGTTGCGGCAAGAGTAAGATCCTGCTTTGCCGGACGAAAAAACACACCGGAGAGTTCTGGTTTGAATTCCGACGACGAAACCGCTGGTAATACCCTTCCCAGTCCGCGTGCAAGAGACGCCGCATCCACGGAAAAGACGGCGCCTTTCTTGATTTTGGGCACAATCGGAAAATCGTCAGCAACCGAGCCGTTCAGTCGGCTTTCGCGCGTATCCGTCCGCAGATGGAGATTGCCGCGCTCTCCTTCTCCCCTCACCTCTCCATCACCCAAGGATTGGAGGAGAGACGCAAATACTTTTGCAGGCACCGACGCCCTCCCCTCCTGCGCCACCCGCGCAGGTACCCGTAGCTCCACCGCGTGTTCAAGATTGGTCGCGGTAACCGTGAGTCCTTTGCTGTGAGCCGCGAGAAGTACGTGCCCCAATATGGGAAGCGTTGTTTGTTTTCCGGCGAATCGTTCGGCAATTACCGACGCCCGCTCTAGATCTGTTTTTGCGCAGGAGAATTTCATAATAGTAATAAAGTATCTATATATAGATTATTATTGTTATTATTAGGGTGCGCTTTGTGCCGCTTTTTCTGCCGGCAAACGAGTGAATTATATTGTATCTATCAAACAATACATTGCTTTCTTTTCTGTGATTTATTTTGGGGAATGCAGGAGAAATGCTGGGGAAAAATCTGGGATATACTGCCTATACCAGGAGGATTCTTTCCCTGATCGCTTTCAGCTCGTCTTCCAGTTCAGGGTTTATCAACAGATCTTGCGCAACTTTTTCACAGGAATGAATGACGGTGGTGTGATCCCTGCCGCCGAATTTGTCGCCGATGGAGGGATATGATGTTTTGAGATTTTCCCGCATCAAGTACATCGCGATCTGGCGCGGCCGCACCACATCTTTTTTCCGCGAATGCTGGACCAAGTCGCGCTCGCTAATGTCATAGAAATCCGAGACCGCTTTGAGAATCTTCTTGTGTGAGAGAAATTTGCGGGGCGCTGCGGCATGGCTCGCCACGATTTTCCGCGCGGTTTCCACATCAATGGGGGCGGCTGATAGCTTTGACGCCATAATCAACTGGTTGAGCGCACCTTCAAGCTCGCGGATATTGTTTTTGATATTCTCGGCGATATATTTGAGCACGTCTTCGGAGAGAGCGATCTCTTTGGTCTCGGCTTTGGTCTTGAGGATGGTAAGGCGTGTCTCAAAATCAGGCAGACCTACGTCCGCGATCATACCTCCTTCAAAGCGCGAGCGGAGGCGCGACTCCAGTGTGGCGATCGCCTGCGGCGGGCGATCGGAGGAGATAATAATCTGGTGGTTGCGCTCGTACAACGCATTGAATGTATGGAAAAACTCTTCCTGCATCTTCTCGGTGCGGGCAATGAACTGGATATCGTCCATAATCAAAAGGTCAACGGCGCGGTACTTTTCTTTCAACATACCCATCTGCTGGTTTCGCAGGGCATCCACAATTTCGCCCATATACTTTTCCGACGGCACATAGCGAACTTTGAGCGAGGGGTGGTGCGCTAGGACCTCATTGCCGATTGCCTGGATGAGATGAGTCTTGCCAAGCCCCACGCCGCCGTAGATAAAGAACGGATTATATGTCGTGCCGAGATTCTTGACGACCGATTGGGCCGCGGCGTGGGACAGTTCGTTACAAGAACCCACAATGAAGTTGGCGAACGTATAACGTGGATTGAGCGACGTCTCGGGGTTAAGGGATAGTTCCTTCATGGACATATCATCACTCATAAACGGAGAGGGCGCTGACAGGCGCTTGCGGCGCAGAAACCGGTCTTTAAAAGAAGAACTGGTGTTTGTATTTTCGGGCTGACCGATAACATAGGTTATCTCCTTGATATCTGTATCTATCTCTCGCATCGCGTGGAGGAGTGATTTGTGATACTTCTGCTGGAGCCATTCGCGCACAAATCCGTTTGGCACGGCGATAGTCGCGGTTCCGTCCACCAAGTCCGTGACTCCAGTGCCCTGAAACCATGTGAGAAAATTTGGACGCGAGAGGACGGGCTCAATTTTTGAGAGTACTGCCTGCCAAAGCTCGTGTTTCTCCATACCCTAAACAGAACTTAGACAATAAGTAATAATTATTATACACTATCCCTATCCGTATGCTACTCGCTCTGTCTGGGGATAGTATGTTGATTACCTGTGTATAACTAACTTGTATGTCATTTACCTATCATCCATCTAAAAAGAAGAGAAGGACGACTCATGGTTTCCGCAAACGCATGGCAAGTCCCACGGGTCGCGCGGTGCTGGCGCGTCGTCGGGCAAAAGGGCGAACGCGTCTGGCGGTTTCGGCGTCGTAAAAAAATGACATGAAGTGGGACGCGGGGACATGGGGACGCGGGTACGGGTACCATGCTTTCAAAATCGGGCAACATCGGCAGCGGGACGGTAGATTGGGGAGGGGTAATGACCTAGGTCTCGTCTTACAGAGAGGCCAGCGGACATCCCACACCTTTTTTTCCGTCGCCTGGCGCCCCAGTGGCATGTCACATTCCCGATTCGCTTTTGTGGTGCCTCGCAGTGTTGATAAGCGGGCTGTGGTACGCAACCGCTTGCGTCGGCGCATGAGAGAATTTATGCGCATTCGTAGTTCTGTGCTCAATCCCCCACAGGATGTGGTCATCACTTGTCGTCGCGAGGCCGCGTTCGCAGAAAAAAAAGCATTCTATGAAGCATTGGAGGAACTTGTCTTCCGTCTTGGAAAAAAATAGCACGAGAGCCGTGCTCGGCGCAATTTTCTTCTATCGCCGCGTGGTGTCGTTGGAACACGGCGTCGTGGGAAGTGCCGTACGGCCGCTCCTGCCGTCCGGTTTTTTTTCTGCGTGCCGATTTTTCCCGTCGTGTTCAGCATACGCAGAAGGAGCACTCCGTCAATATGGACTTTTGTGGGGCGGGATGGTATTGCTTGGAAGGATCGGCCGGTGCCACCCATGGCATGCGGGAGGATATGATCCTCTGAAAATTCCAAACACCAAGCACGAAATTCCAAATAAACTCCAATGACCGAAATATCAATCACCGAAACGCGCGTTTGGAATTTGAGTATTGGGATCTGTGTTTTATTTGTGATTTAGAATTTGTAATTTGGATTTTTTCATGAATCCATTGATGTATCTCTATACCGAATTGTTGTGGCGTCCTTTATTTAACGGCCTGGTTTTTTTCTATACCATCCTGCCGGGCCAGGACCTGGGCATCGCTATCATAGCGCTCACCGCGATCATCCGTCTGCTCCTCACGCCATTCCTGATCAAAGGCCAGCGCGCGCAGGCGCGCCTGACCGCAGTACAGCCCGAACTTTCGCGCATTCAGGAAAAACATAAAGGCGACCGCGAAGGCCAAGGCAAGGCCATGATGGCACTGTATGCAGAACACAAGATCAACCCTCTTTCGGGCTGTCTCGTACTTCTCATACAGCTCCCGATTCTCATCGCCATGCTCCAGGTATTCCGGCATGGCTTTGACCCTGCGTCTTTGGAGTATCTCTACTCATTCGTGCAAAATCCGGGCGTATTGAATCCGCATATGCTCGGCATCCTGGATCTTTCAAAGGGAAACATAGTTCTCGGCGTTGCGGCGGCTATCACTCAATTTGTGCAAACCAAGTTGGCGGTACCCCCTCCCGAGAATACCGCAGGAAAAAACACCGGCGATTTTGCCAAGGCATTGCAATGGCAGACCACCTATCTGTTTCCCCTACTCATTCTCTTTTGGTCATATACCCTTCCCTCGGCCCTCACGCTCTACTGGACAACGCTCAATACGCTTGGTATTGTGCAGGAGTTTAGTATGGGTAAACGCATGACATTATGGCCGATATGGAAGCAATCAAAAGCACCATAAGCGAAGTGTTTGATCGCATGGGATTTGGTGATGCGGTTCTGGAAATTACCGCGCACCAGGGTACGACTAGTCGCATTGCCGTGCGCCTGCGCGGAGACGCGCGCATGCTCATCGGCGAGCACGGCGCCAACCTCGCCGCCTTGGAGCATGTGCTCCGCAAAATAGTCCAGAAAAAATTCGGCGCAGAACAGCGCTTTAGTTTGGATCTCAATGACTACCGCATGCGGCGGATGGAAGACCTGAAGCAGGACGTAAAAGCCGCGGCAAAAGAAGTGCGCCTGTACCGCCGACCCGTGCCGCTCAAACCCATGTCATCGTTTGAACGCCGCGTTGTACACCTCCTGCTGGAGGAATATCCGGATATCACGACGGAATCCATAGGCCAAGATGAGGAGAGACGGGTGGTTATTAAACCATTCGCTCCGTCCGCATCACTCTAATTTTAGCGCCCACAACATGCCGTCGCGCCTGCTCACAAAGAACAGGCGTTTTTTGTCTTTGGTGACGAGGATGTTGGTCATATCAAAATCACCTTCGTCAAAGACGGGGCTGATGGCGCGTGTCGCCGCATCAATCCTGACGATGCGGTCGGAAGAGTTGAATGAGCCGGTGAGATATGCGTCGGGAAGCATCATACCTGGAGGAATTATTTTGGGCACGGCACAAAAGAGGGATCCGGCATCGGCCCATACGCATTTTTCAGGGAGTGTTGCGAGCTGAAGCGGCAGAGATTCTTTTTTGGCGCGGTTATACAGGGCGAGTTCGGTTTCTTTTTTGCCCGCCGGTATGCCGGATATGACGGCGGTAGCACCGTCAGGCGACCACAGCCCCATGAGCCCGCGCTGGGGGCCGAATATTTTTACAAATGAGTTGTCCCTGCGGGAAAATACAAAAAAGTATCCTTCTGCTGTTCCCGAGGGAGCGGTGGCAAAGACAAAAAGATCGGACGTTATCCACGCAACAGACGCGTCAGTGAGGGGAGTACGGAGGAGCGAGCGCGGATTTTTGCCTGTTGCATCGGTGATCACAAGTTCCAGGCGATCGTCTCGGATGAACGTATACGCAAGTGTACCGCCATCCGGCGACCACGCGACGCTGGTAATGCCCTGGGGCAGTATGGCAATAGTTGATGTGCCGATCTGGAGGAATGCTTTTACGATATCGGCATCCGCATAACGTACCACCCCGCGGCCGGCTCCCCTCTGCCATATCGCTTCAATGAGGCCGATGATGGTAAGATTGGTTTGCTTTTCCTGTGTTTTTCCGGTGAAGTCCGTGCTGAACAGGTCTCCGCCCGATTTTTTATAAAACAGGACGCGCGTGTCGTCTTTGTTCAGCGCCGGAGAAATGACAGGGAAATCCGTGAGGCGCACCAGCCGCTCTTCCGCAATACTCGGCAAGTCGGGTAGGGGTGTGGTACCGTCACTGCCGCCTCCTGCAGGTGCTTGGGGAATAGCCGGAGAAGGCAAAGATCCTCCGACAATGGTTTGTCCCCCATCGTCAGGAGCTGGCGCGCTCGGCTGTAATGCCCGATATGCCACATACAGCAAAACCCCCAGCACGGCAATGCCGAGGATGATAAACATGATACGTCGTGTGCGTGATGGGGTCATAGTCAGGGTTGACAAATGGCGCGCGCGCGCTATAGTAAGTATATCACGATGAGGGGGCACACCTAAGGTTCGTCCGAAGGATAATCCCCCTTTTATCTTTTTCGCCTCTCTAGTTTATGCCGTAGTCCATCAAGATATCCAATACGCGAGATGAATCTCCGCAGAAGCGCGGAGTATCTTTTTTTATTCGGGACGAGAAGCCGCTCAAGCTTCTCCTGTTTTTCAAGGTACTCAATGAGGCAATGGAAGTCGCCGTCGCCGGAGACGATGATCGCTTTGTCGTAGTGTGGAAACTGGATCATACAGTGAAGAACCAGCTCCGCGTCAACGTTTCCTTTGGTGTATGTGCCGCCGTCTTTTTTATACTCAAGTGTCGGTTTGAAAATAACGAGGTACCCAGATTGTTGCAGATGGGTATAGAGCGATTCGTTCCCCGGAAGATATCCGATAAAAAGATACGCTTTTTCCACATCATATTTATCCCGCAAATAAACGCGAAAACGCGCAAAATCCAGTTTCCACCCACACGCTTCAATGCCTTTGTGCAGATTTTGGCTGTCAATAAATGCGTAGTTGTTTTTGCGGGGGTTCATAGTGTGCGTTCTATTACTCATCGGCGAAAAGCACTGAATAGTCCCTAGCACCGTGGATTATAATGGTGGCAACATCTTCCTGCGCTTCTCGCTGAAAAATAACATTCCGCGCTTTCATGGGGCACTACCTATTCTTCCCGGCGATATTCTTCAGCAACGCCTTCTTGAAGGTCCCCCACTCTTTAGTGCTATACGCCACGCCCCTGCCGGAATCAAGTCCTTTGAGAAGCGCCTGTTCCAGCCGCTCCTGCTCGGCGCGGCGCATGTCTTCGCGCACCAAACTGCGCATATAGTCGCTGGGCGTCCCATAGTGCGCTTCTTTCGCGCGGCGCTTTACATACTCCTTCACGTCTCGCGGCAGTGATATACTCATTTGTGCGGCAATGTGAGCCATAACTATACTAAAAAGTAGTAATAATTACTACCATAAAGAATCTCTATCATGAGGTCAAGAGGCGGCTGTCAATAAACGCGTAATTGTTTTCGTGGGGTTTCATACGGGTACAGTGATGGGACGCGTGTCAAATATACCTAATTGTTATTTTCATCATCTAGCACATCTGCTGATGTTCAAAACAGTCACGCAGGTATCCAGACCTGCTGCGCATACCTCAGATGGGTTTGTTGAACCAGGAACACACGGTTGGTTTCTGGTTGCTGTCCCTACGACTGGTTGATTGGGTTGACCTGATCCTGACTGTTGTATCTTCGGCAACTTTGGATCCCATGTCTTCACAAGTTCGGGGTTGATGGTGTAGAGGATGAGCCATGAGGTGAGCGCCAATACAAGGCCCCAAAACGCATTTTTCATCATTTCTTTTGCTCTGCCGGGGTCTTTGTCGCCCGAAAATATATACATCACGCCGCCGATGGTGAACATGATGAATGCCGCAAGTGCTACAAACCCCACGCCGTAGACGTAGAGCGCTGCGATCATCTCACCAGGTGAGGCGTTGGAAGAAATCCCGAGGAACTCCAGGCCGGAGATGGAATTCTGGGCAAAAGCCATGACCGGAGTCAGGGCTATAAAAATCACAGATAATATATGGGGAGACATAAAATTCCAAATAACAAACTCCAAATACCAAATAAGATTCAAATCCCAATATTCAAATACAAAACACGCCCGGTGCGGCTATTGCGATTTATCAAGTATGGCTGAAAGAATTTTTTTAAGCGCGATCGCTTCTGCAAGACATACGCTTCCTTCCTCTGCAAGTTTCTCATCATTGGTTTCCATAAGCAAGCGCAACCAAAAAGCCGTTTCTTTCGCTTCCTTGCGGCTTATTTTCAACCGCATGACGAAATCTTTCCTGCTCAGCGCTTCATTTGCTTCAATATAGTTTGCCCCCACCGAGGCGGATGCCCTGCTGACTTGTTTGATATATTCTCTATTAGATATCGTTCTGGGCAGAATTTTACAAAAAATGACCACGCGTTTGGCAAACTGGAAACTTCTCTCCTCAAGATCGTAGCGTTTCGTTTTCGGTGCTTCAGTCATTGTGATTTATTTGGAATTTGGGATTCGTTTTTTGGAATTTTCACACCTTTATTGCAAGAAGAAGGCAAGTATTGCCGACGCGCGCGAAAGAAAGGAACCCGGAATCTGGACTCCTGCGGTGACGGAAAGCTGTCCCTCGGGGTATCCGCCGGTGTCTACCGTGATGATGTGCGGCGTGCCCGCGTTGGCGGCAAACGGCCTGCCGTCAACCTGCCATTCCCACGCCAGATCATTGCGGCCTGCGACGGGAAAGAAAAACGGCTCGGCGACAAAATCAAACAATCCCCTGCCTCCGCTAAACCGTTCCGCCGTGCGAAATTCAATCCCGCCCAGGGGCGAGCTGTTATAAATCACGAGCCGGGGTGTGTGGGGCACGACATAGAATACGCCCTCTTTGCGCACTTTTCCGTCCTCGTCCTCCACGCGCACTTTTACTTCGTGCGATGTGCCTGGCATATCCGATGCGCGGATGCGGAATACCTGCTCGCCGATACCCGACAGGGCATTATGCTCATCATCCAGGCCCCAGCGATAGATCAGGCGCTCGGGCGGGATGCGCCTGCCGTCCACGACAAAATCCGGAATCGCTATTATGCCAATCGTTGCGTCAGGAACAGGCAACGCTTTCCCACGGTACCACACAGGGGTCCATGTCTCGGCAGTATAGGTGAGTGTGAGGTCGGCAACGCGGATGGTGAGTACTGCCTCCCCTCCTGCGACACCAGTGCCGCCGTTTTTGCGCGACACCGATACGGCAACGCGCTGGGAACTGCCGACATTGCCCGCGGTCAGCTCAATGG
>CAYIBQ010000006.1:0-25252 GCA_964361695.1 uncultured Candidatus Saccharibacteria bacterium
AAAACAGCATTGATTACGGGTATTTCCGGACAGGACGGTTCGTATCTGGCCGATTTTCTGCTTGCCAAGGGATACCGGATATATGGCCTGGAGCGCAGAGCCAGCAAGAAAAACCGTGAAAATATTTCCGCATCCATGCACAATGTGACATTTCTTTCCGGGGATCTGCTGGATGAGGGGTCGCTCGTGCATGCCCTGAAGAAAGCGCATCCTGATGAGGTATACAATCTTGCCGCCCAATCATTTGTCGGCGATTCATGGGCCCAGCCCGTATACACGGGCGAGGTGACGGGGCTTGGTGTCACCCGCATCCTGGAAGCCATACGCCAAGTCAATCCAAAAATAAGATTTTATCAGGCGTCTTCGTCGGAAATGTTCGGGGGCAGCACAGAATCACCCCAAAATGAAAAGACGCACTTTTATCCGCGCAGTCCCTACGGCGTCGCCAAGCTCTACGGACATTGGATCACGATCAATTACCGTGAATCATACGGTATCTTTGCCGCGTCGGGTATTTTGTTCAACCATGAATCACCGCGCCGCGGCATGGAATTCGTAACGCGCAAAATCAGCCATACCGCGGCCCAGATCAAATTGGGGCTTGCGAAGGACTTGCGTCTCGGGAATCTGGACGCCAAACGCGACTGGGGATTTGCCGGCGATTATGTGGAAGCCATGTGGCTCATGTTGCAACAGGACAAGCCCGGCGATTATGTCATCGGCACGGGAGAAACGCACAGCGTGCGCGAATTCGTTGAGGCGGCATTTGAACATCTCAAACTCAACTGGAAAAAGTATGTGAAGATAGACAAGACGCTCCTCCGGCCTGCGGATGTGCATTTGCTCCTTGCCGATGCTCGGCGCGCACACCGGGAACTAAAATGGAAGCCGAAAGTAGGATTTCAGGAATTGGTGCAGATGATGGTGGATGCCGATGTGGAGCGGCTGGCAAGAGAAAAATAACATGGCGGCATTGAAACGGCATCAAAAAAAAATAGGCGTCGGAGGAGCCATCATCACGCCATACGCAAAACGTCTGGTGAATCAGGTGCTGGATTCGGGCAGGATTTCGTATGGCCCCATGTTGCGCCGCTTTGAAGAAGAATTTGCCCGGGTGTCCGGCAGAAAGTTTGCCGTCTCCGCCAACAGTGGCACGAGCGCTCTGCAGGTTGCTTTTCACGCGCTCAAAGAAAAAGACGGATGGAAAGACGGAGACGAAGTCATCGTCCCTGCAATCACGTTTGTCGCGACATCCAACGTGGTGCTCCAAAACGGACTGAAGCCGGTTTTTGTGGATGTGGATCCGTACACCTATCATATTGATCCGAAAAAAATAGATGCCGCGGTGACACCCCGCACGCGGGCCATAGCGCCGGTGCATCTGTTTGGCATGTCCGCGGATATGGACCCGATCATGGCCATCGCGCGAAAACACAAACTTCGCGTGGTGGAGGATTCGTGCGAAGCCGTGGGCGTTCGCTACAAAGGCAGGCCCGTGGGCATGGACGGCGATATATCATGTTTTTCTACCTATATGGCGCACCTCGTCACCACAGGCGTCGGGGGACTCGCGCTCACCAACGACCCGGACATTGCGGTGCATATGAGGAGCTTGGTCAACCACGGCCGCGACTCCATCTATGTTTCCATGGACGCCGACAAAGGGCTGACGGGCAAGGCACGGTTTGATATGGCAAACAAGCGCTTTTCTTTTGTGAGCATCGGCTACAGCTATCGCATGACGGAATTGGAAGGGGCCTTGGGTATCGCAGAACTGAAATATTTGAAGAAAAATATTAAACTGCGCCAACGATACGCGGCCTATCTCCTGAAAGGCATGAAGCGGTATGAGAAATTTCTGCAGTTGCCGACGCGCCCTGCCGACCGCGAGCATGCCTATATGATGTTCACCATGGTCATAAAAGATCCGGCTCTTTTTACTCGTGACGAGATAGTCGCATGGCTGGAGGACTGGAACGTGGAGACGCGCTACATGATGCCCCTCATCAATCAGCCGGTATATCGTAAAATGTTCGGCGATCTGGAATCCAAGTATCCGGTAACCGCGCGCATCAACCACCACGGCTTTTACATCGGGTGCCATCCGGAAATGAACAAAAAGCATCTTGACTACATCCTCGCCGTGTTTGATGCATTTTTCAAAAACAAGGGTCTCATATCGTAATACCCATCATCCTAAAATTACGGCGTACGCCGTAATTTTAAGACAGGGCGTTTGCCAATAAACTTTGCATGAAAAAGCGGCCTTGTGATGCAAGGCCGCTGATGGTTTGTCCTGTTGTGTCGTTAGGACGGACGACTATGGGAAAATGAATTCTTTGATGAACCTCCGGTGCACGGGCAGGATGTTGTCCGGCAACTCGTGACGGCCGAAAAATTTGCAGGTGTCCGTTTCGCGGATTGTTCTGTGTGGCCGCACCAATGTGTAGATGGAGAGCGGCCTGCCGTACGGGTGTTCGGGCTTTCTGCCGGGGAGCCAGAGATACGGCTGGGGGAAGACCTGGATGAACCAGACGTCCGTTTTTAGTTCGGCAATGCCCACTCGCGAGCATACGCTTTGGAAACTGACGTCGCGAGGCGTCCCATATCCGCCCGGAACGTGCCACCGCCCACGGAACTCTTGGATGCCGCCCTCGTACACGGTGAGGAGCACCTTACGCCATCTGCGGAATATGTGCGACTCCATCCACCGGTGCTTGAAGATGATGAGCTCCGGGGCCCATGCGGACATGGCGCCGTGCGCGGCACGCGTGCACTCTTCCGTTGGCCACCAGCCGCCGTTTCGCTTCACTTTCTCAAGGAAGCGGATGCCGGCAGTGATTTCTTCATCGGTCCACGATTCTCTTTCCACGCGCCGTCTCCTATGCGTTGCGGTATTTGCCGATGCGGAGATGTCGGCAAGCAATATGGTAGCCCTGCGACAACTCTTCCATCTGCTGGCGTCGTTTCTCCAGCATCTCGCCGACGAGCGTCGTCTCCTCTTCCTGGCGCTGGATTTCCGGGTAGGAACAGTCAACCGCGACCGATGTTACACCGTAACCTTCGTAATAGGCATATAGTGGCGCGAAATGCTGGATATACCCGGCGGCATATGCGGATACACCCCAAAGCGTCGGATAGCATGACGCGAACAGCAGCACCACACGTTGTGTGAAAGCGACGGGTCCGAACATGGGGTCGTAATCCCATCCGATCGCATCGCGATACGCCGCGTTGGCTCGCGCCTCACTTTCCTGCTGAAACGTGGGCCACGTCTCCATAGACAAACGTTTGGCGATGACGATGTCCGCTTCTCCGGCGATGAGTGGCGCAAACAGGAGAGGAATAGACCGGACGAGATCCGGTTTTTCCTCCATCCACACGTAGCAAAAGGGCAACGCTCTGTTGGGGTATGTCAGGTAGTTCCCTGCGTGTGAAAACACTTCTCGCCGTGATGCAGCCATGCCACGCTCTTGTTGAGGAAAAACGATTGCACCGCGCTCGCGGAAGCTGTCGGCGATCGCAGGATCACGGGATCCGTCCACAATCACGATGTCAGAGTTAAGAGACATCGCTTCCTCAATAATCTGGTGCGTCAAGACGCACCGCGTGTCCCGACGGGTCTCGTAGTAGGTGGTCATACAGATGGCAGTATCCACTGCGCACCTCCTGTGGTTGTAGGGTACTGTTTACCGCCCGAAAGGGCTTAAATTAAGATAATACTTTGTACAGCGATTGTCAAGATACTGGAGCGAAAGCCACGGGGTTATACTTGATGTATGAAAATCGCTTTGATTATCCGGCGGCTCAATACGCGGGGCGGGGCGCAACGGCAGGCACTGGAACTGGCGCGAGAATTGAAAAAGCGCGGGCATGTCGTCACGCTCTATACATTTGCGTATTCAAAAAAAGATTGTTTTGAAAGTTTGCTTGAGGGGATGCGTGTCGTTGTGTGGGAAGAAAGGAAAAAGCGCGGATTTTCTCTGGGAAGTTTTTTTGAAGAAAACAGACGGGCAAAAGAACTTGCCTTGCAGATAGATAAAGATACCGATCTTCTCCAGCCCCACGATCAAGTCGCATATCGCGTTGCCGCCTACTATAAAAAGATGGTGAAAAATATACCATCGGTGTGGATGATGAATGATGTGCCGACGCGAGCGTATGCCGAGTGGTATGGGAGGCAGATACATCCGGCATTCCGCGTCCCATTTTTTAAGCGTCTTACGAATTGGTTGATGGATTTTTATGACCGCAGAAATTTCATCAGCACACAAGATGCTATTGCCGTATTGGATAACTTTAATAAAGAAAATGTAATGAGATTTCTGGGACGCGATGCGGTCGTGGTACGGAGCGGCCTAGGTATCGCGGCATTCAGATTTGTTGAGCATCTGTCTCCTCATCGCGGCGATGTCCGGCTTCTCACCATGGGTATTTTCATGAGGCATCGAAGGTTTGAAGACGTTATTGAGGCGGTAAAAATTCTTCAGGGTCGTGGCATAAACGCACGGCTTACGATTATCGGCGATCAGAACAATGATAAAAAATATGCCGAAGAGATGAAAACGCTCGTAAAAGAAAAAGGCCTTGAAAGCCGTGTGTCTTTTTTGGGAAGAGTATCAGAAGAAGAACTGGTGGCAGGATACCAAAACAACCACATTTTTATTTTTGCCAATGACCCCCAGACATGGGGACTGGCGGTGTTTGAAGCGATGGCGTGCGGCACGCCAGTCATCGTATCCCGCGGCGCCGGAGCCCACGAAGTACTGACAGACCGCGACACTGCGCTCTTGGTACCTCCCCGATCGCCGGAGAAGATTGCGATGGCTATAGAATCGCTCATCACCGACCCCGCGTTCTATACGTCACTAAGCCATAGGGGACGCGCGTTTGTGGAAAAGAATATGGACTGGAAAAAATATGCAGATGGCATGGAGCGGCTGTGTATCTCGGCGACGAAGAAATGAAAACAATTCTTATCCCCATCACGAGTAATTTTGTTATCCGCAGTTTTCTGCGTGCGGACACGTTTTCTATTCTCGCCTCCAGTCCCGACGTGTGGCTGGTATTTTTGGCGCCGGAAGGAAAAGCGGATTACTACCGCAGAGAATTTCCCGGGGAGCGCGTGGTCTTTGACGTGCTTCCGTCTTCAGCATCCTCCCGGCGGGAACGCTTTTTCCGTTTTGTTGAGATTGCAAGCATTCATACGCGGACTGCGGAAATCATGCAGAAATCAGAATTGCTTCGTAGCGCCAGCAAAACATATCTGCCCCTGCGCGTGGGAATATTTTTCATAAAAAGCGTCCTGCGCGCATTGGGGCAATTTCGCTGGTGGCGGGCGTGCATCCGCAATGGGTATGCATTTTTTCCCGCCGGTAAAAACGTCTCCGTTATTTTTGACCGGTATCATCCCGATGTGGTGTATGCCCCGACCATGCTCTCTGCTGACATGGCGATTTTAAAAGAGGCAAAAAAGCGCGGTATCAAAACCGCGGGCATGCTCCTCTCGTGGGACAATTTATATTCCAAGACGATTCTGCGCGTACATCCGGACATACTCCTCGTACACACTGATTCTATCAAGAGCCAGGCAGAAACGCTGGGGGATTATCCCGCAGAACGCATCCGTGTGGTAGGCATTCCGCAGTATGACCGCGTGTTCCGCAAACAAAATATCATGGCGCGTGACGCATTTATCTCATCCCTCGGCGGCGATCCCGCGAAAAAACTTATCGTGTACGCGCTATCCGGAAAGCAGGGACTTGGGATAGAATATGATATCATTGCCATGCTGTCGCGCATGCGCGCTGACGGACGCATCCATCGCGATACCGAAGTCCTGGTGCGTCCCTATCCTCGCTTTGACTTGTCGGCGGGCGTTATGGATCGTATAAAAAAGCAATATGGTTTTCTGGCAGAGCCCTCTATGGCACACGCGGGTACGGGCAAGGACAGCTGGGAATTTGATGAGGCGGCAATCCGATTATTGACCAATACGCTGTGGCACGCGGACATCATTGTCACCATGTACTCCACATTTTTTATTGAAGGGGCGATCTGTGACAAGCCTCTCATCGGCATTGCGTTTGACGGCACGCAGAAAAATAATTTTTGGAATTCTGCGGCGCGTTTCTTTGAATGGGACCACTTGGCCGAAATCAAGCCGCTCGGCGGCATCCGTCTAGTGCACAGCAATGCGGAACTTGCTGAGGCGATCAGTGCCTATCTGCAACATCCGCAGTATGATCATGAAGGGAGGGCGCGGATCGTCTCCCAGCAGTGCGGTTTTACCGACGGCAAGGCAGGAGAAAGGGTCGGCGCACTGCTTCTGGATATGGTTTTATAGGCAGATAGGCGGCGTGGGATTGAAGGCGCACATATGCTTGCCGAGGCGCCAAAAATTATGTAGTGTAGTGTTGCATGGATAGGTACCAAGGTGATGTGTCATATTCGATAAAGACCCTATCGATCGTGATACCGACATTCAACGAAGCGGCGACGATCTGGCGCATTATTGAAAAAGTAAAGACGGCGCCAGTGCCATTTGAGAAAGAAATCATCGTCTCGGACGATGGGTCTACAGATGCGACGCCGCGGGTTCTTGCTCGGATCCCCGGCATCCGCGTGTTGCGCAGTGAGCAGAACCGCGGTAAAGGAGCAGCGCTCCGCCGCGGGTTTGCGGTCGCGCATGGAGAGGCGATCATCATACAGGATGCGGATTTAGAGTACGATCCGGCGGATTATCCGATGATTCTTGCGCCGATCATCGCGGGAAAAGCGGACGCGGTGTTCGGCTCGCGCTTCAAGGGTGGGGTCGGACGTGCACTCTATTTTTGGCACTATGTTGGTAACACACTGGTCAGCGTGTGTGCAAGTGCCTGTACGAATCTCCTGTTCACGGATGTCTATACAGGTTCTAAGGCCTTTACGCGTCCGTGCCTTCTCCGCATTCTGCCACGGCTTTCTGCGGATGGATTTGAAATAGAGGTGGAGATTGCGTTACGGGCTGTACAGACATCAGCGAGGATATACGAAGTGGCGATCAGTTACTACGGCAGAACGTATGAGGAAGGAAAAAAGATCAGATGGTGGCATGGGCTCCGGGCACTTGCCACAATCGTGCGTTGCACTCTGCGGTAGCACAACGAAGGCGGCATGAGGACTATTTTTATCACCAGTTTCCACCCGCACATTTCGCGCAATATTCTTGCGACGAGCGCGTTTCGCATCCTGCGCGCGCGTGTGGATCTCTGTATCGTGGTGGTGGTGCCGCATTACAAGGCAGAGTATTTCAAGGAAAAATTTGGCGGCGGGAATGTCATTATTGAAGGGATAAAACCGCACCAGGCCTCAGCCACGTCTCGCGGGCTTTTTTTAAAGCGGCTTGCGGTGCTCTTTTTTGACACCGATACGGCGCGGGCGCGCAAGCGCTACGAATACTTTTGCGAGGGGAGGTACGGATATTATCTGGTGAGCCGGATGACGGGTTTTTTGGCGCGATCGGGCATGGTACGCCGCGTCCTGCGGTCTGCGGATTACTTTTTTTCGCCGAAGGGGTTTTTTGCGCACCTGTATGATCGTTACCAGCCGGATATCATTTTTTCAACCGATCTGCAGAACGAAAATGACACCAGTATCATGCAGGATGCGCGGAAACGCGGGGTCCCGACCATCGGGATGATTCGGTCATGGGATAATCCGACCCAGCGGGCAATTCGTATATTTCCAGACACGATGGTGGTCGGATCAGATACGCTCAAGGAAGAAGTGATTCGGTACTGCAGGTTTCCGGCGAGCCGTATCACGGTCATCGGTAATCCGCACTATGACCGGTATCTGGCGGGGCCGTCGGTAGGCAGGGAAGAATTTTTCGCGCAGTTCGGGCTTGATCCGTCGCGCCGGACCATCCTCTACGCGCCCGTGGGCGACCACCTGCTCCGGCATAACGACGTAGACGAGCACGTCATGGATATCCTGACGCGCACCGGCGAGCAGGTGCTGGTGCGGTTTCCTCCAGATGAAGCAGTACGTCTTCTGAATTTTATAAAGCCCCCGCAGATGGGGTATGATCGCCCTGGCAGGGCGTTTAGACAGGCGACTTTCCCGGACCGCGAGATTACACCCGAAGACGATCGGCGCTTGATAGATTCTCTTTTTTACTGCGCCATGGCGATTACTGGCCCCACAAGCATTCCACTTGACGCGGCGCTCATCGGCAAGCCATCCATCATAGTTAATTTCTACCCGACGCCGCGCGGATTTTGCGGCGCCATATATAGCTATTGGTGTTCCCATATAAAAAAATTAATAACGACCGGCGGTGTGCGGTATGTACAAAGCCCCGAGGAACTTCTCGAGGCGATGGAGGATTATTTCCGCGATCCTTCACTGGATGAGAATGGAAGGGAGAAGATACGGGCACTGTGGTTTTCGCACGCTGATGGTCGGGCGGGGGAGCGGCTTGCGAGGGAACTTTTGTCTCTGCTCGGTTTGGAAGATGCATCCCCTCACACACCCACGGGGGCCAGAGGTCTTGCTAGTGGCTCTCTATCTTTTTGATGTGATCTTGCTCATCAAGAGGATGATCGCCGGGAGCATATAGCGCGTGTGGTGCGATGGGAAGAAAAGGAGAAGGTCGCCCGCAAGAAATGACAAATACACGAATGCCAGCGTTTCAATGAATACGAATCCGTTATGCGTCATATGAAAACAATCTTTTTCTCTCTTTCGTCGTCTGCGGTGTACCGCAATCTCTTCTTTTTCCCGGAGAGCGTTTTTACTCTTCTCAAGGAGTATCTGCGGGCGCATGCGGATACGCGTGTTGTGATTATTGTGCCGCTGCCATTTCGCAATAAGTACATGCCGTTCCTTGCGGAAGACAATCTCAAGGAACAGATTATCGTAGAGGTCATTGATGTGCCGATGAAGAAGAATTTCTTTCAGCAGGTGTTTTATTTTATCTATTCTTACCTTATTTTTACCGGCACCACACGAATTATGGCAACGATGGGCGCGCGTCTGGATGAGCCGCCTGCCGGAGGAAGATGGTATCTGGCGCCGCTGAAATCAGCGATCGCGCGCTCGCTTGGGCGGAGCGCGTGGATCAAGCGGCGGGTTGTGCCGTGGCTCTGGCTGATTTTTTTCACGGATCGGCCGTTCGCCGCTTTATTTGACCGCTATAACCCGGACATTGTCTTTATGCCGCACCTCTATGGCGGCTTTGATACCGTGTTGCTGGGGGAGGCAAAAAGGCGTGGTATAAGCACACTCGGTATGCCGGCCGGATGGGATCATTTGGATAAGTATTTTCTTCCTTTGCACACGGATCGCCTGTTGGTGCCCAGCGGACAAGTGCGGCGCATGGCCATGCAGCACCAGGCGTATCTGTCGGATCAGATCACCGTCGTAGGGTTTCCCTATTTTGATTTTGTGACGCGCAAAGAATATCTACTCCCGCGGCATGCCGTCTTGACAGATCTCGGATTTAGGGAGGATACGCAATATATTTTATATGTCTCGGGTAGTGCCTATTGCCCAGACGAGCCGGATATCATTGAACGTATGCTCCAGTGGGCGGATCGAGGGGAATTTGGTGTTCGCGATGTGCGGCTGGTCATACGGCCATATCAGGGAGGAAGAAAGCAGGACAAGCAATTTGACATGCAGAAATTTAATCGGTTTGCGGCCCACCCGCGTGTGGTCTTCTATCGACAGGAATTTTGGGGAGACAGGGAACGTACTAAGTATTTTCTCAATATCCTTGCGCACGCGGATGTAGTGGTGGGAGTGTACACGACGATGCTCATAGAGGCGGCGGCGCTTGATCGGCCGCTAGTGGCCCCTGCATTTGACGGATACCGTACGCGTCCGTACCACCGATCCATCCGACGGTTTGAAGCATTTGATCATTTTCAGGAGGTGCTGGCCTCCGGCGCGGTGCGCACTGCGCGTAGCTTCGACGATCTCCTCTTGATCCTCCGCCGCTACTTGGACGATCCCGCGGTTGACGAGCGCGAGAGGCATATATTGCGGGAGCGCGTCTGTTTTCGGCTGGATGGGAAAGCGTCGGAGAGGATCCTCGCCGAGATATTTGCGTCCGGTCATTCTTTGTAATAGCATACACAGGTGGCTCTCATATCTGACAGTACCAATGGAAAGGGCAATGCGGCGCCGGTTGCTGCGGAGCTCTACACTCGGGAATACTTTTTGGGCGACTGTGAAGGATATCGTCCGTTTCTGGAGCATCAGGGGGCGGTACTTTCCCATCGGCTCGAAAGTTTTTATAAACGTCTGGTTGTTCGGCCGGATGACCGGGTTTTAGAGATCGCATGTGGCAGAGGTGAAATCTGTAATCTTCTGGCGCCGCGCGTCCGCTCGGTTGTCGGCACGGACTATGCTCCGTCGGCAATCTCTATTTGCCAAGAAACCTATAAGAACTCCGGACACAAAAATCTTCAGTTTGTCGTTGCCGACGCAAAGTCCCTGCCGTTCCCGGATCACTCTTTTGATCTGGTGTTCTGCTCGGAGTTTTTGGAGCATGTGCATGACTGGGAATTGCACGAAGTCATGAAGGAAATCGTACGCGTACTCTCTCCAAATGGCCGGCTTATCTGTCAGACCGAGCCGAACCGGCTCTATCGTTTTTTCGCAAGCACATGGTCTTTCCTGCCGCGGGCGATCCAGGCCTTACGTAAAGGCAGGAAAATCGCTTTTCTTCTTGAGCGTCCGGACGGCCATGTCCAATTTCATGTCAACGAGCAGACCTATTGGTCGGTCAGGCGGCTCCTCCGTCTATATTTCCACGAGTCGCGCGTGGAGACCTACGAGATGGTATTGGGTATGAATCGCCTCCTGCGCTTCATTTTTAATGGCTATCCATTGAACAAACTACCTCTCGTGAGGAGGTTTTTTGACCGCGAGATTTTCGTATATGCGGCGCGGCCGAGAAAATAATTATGTGCGGTATCGCGGGATTTAAGCGATGGTTATGAACAATAGAAACAATCGCGTTTTTCTCGCTGTGTCGGCACTCTTAGTGCTTTGGGTCTCTGTCGAAAGTATCTTTCTCATCGTGTATCGGGAGACGTGGTTTGATGAGCTCGTATATCTTTTTAAGGGCTACGCAGTGGTGACGGGTGTTTTTACGCCTTTCCGCGACTTGATTTTGGAGTACCCGCCGCTTGCGTTTTTTGTGCACGGTATCATACAGACGATTTTCGGACCGAGCATCATTGCGGGACGGATCGTCTCTAGTGTATTCTTCGCGCTCCTGCTCTTGCTCACTTTTTTGATTGGCAAGAACATGGGCGGAAGATGGGCTGGCCTCGTTGCTGTTGCTCTGATAATGAGTCATGCGCTTTTGGTTGCTAATTATGTCTCCGCGGTACCGTATGCGCTGACCATGGGGTTGCTCCTGGGGGCGCTGACCGCGGAGTTTTCTTCGCGTGGTCGAAGCGCAAAGATATGGTGGGCCGCGCTACTTATGGCCGCGATGGCGCTCACCCGTATCAACATGCTTCCCGCAGTGATGATCTATGGATTTTATCTTTTCTGGATTCGGGTATCAGTCCGCCATCAGGTTCTTTTCTGGAGTATTTTTTTTGTCTCCGTCTCCCTCGGGTATCTTCCGATCATCCTGCCGGACCCGGCGCTTGCAGTCAGTTCTATTCTCCACCCCTTCGCACGTGTGGGACCCTTAACGGCATTACCGGCTTCCGCAAAAGTCGGCAGCGTGGATGTGGAAAATTTTCTGGAGATTCTCGCATCATTTTTCCGCGAATATGCGGCAACGCTTGCATTTTTTTGCGCGATCGTGCTGGCGATCGTCGGCAGTGGCCGCTGGGCGCTCCATGACTTTTTGGCGCGTGAGCGGGAGTGGATACTGCTGGTGGCCATGGGGGTCGGGCTTCTTGCGGCGCATTATTTTTATTGGCGGATTACCGGCAGTATCCAATATGCGAATTTCTTCATGCCACTCATCGCCCTCGCAGCCGTCGTGGGCGCCGTCCGTTATGTGGAGGAGGAGAAAATCGCCGCAGGCCTCGTCATTGCCGTCATCGGCGTCAATCTGCTGGCCAACGCCTTCCCGAGCGGTATTATCTCGCGCCCGAGCGAGGAGACCGATCTTGAGCGCGTGCGGCGTGGTGCGGCATTGGTCGCAGCGCGCACCGCGCCGGGCGAGCGCATCATTGCGTTTGATAATTCCATTTTTCACGTCTTTGCCGCCGGGCGGTTCACCGAGCCGGCCCTTATGAACAGGGACTTTTTATACGTCGGAGATATTAATAGTAATACGGCGCGACGGCTCAGGATGTACAATCTTCCATTACTTTTGAAATGGTTATCCGAGGCAGATGTCGTGCTCTTGCATGAAGAACGCTGGAGAGATATGTTCCGGCGGCCATTTTTCAAGGAAGAAAGCCATGACAGCGAAAAAAATATTACTGAACTATCATCGTACTTTGATGAGCATTACCAGCGTGTCGGGGAAGCATTCAATGTATATCCGCGTAAATATACAGAAGGCAATGACGGAGGCACGCTCGTGCTCTATCGGCGAAAAAAATGATTTGCCGGAATACGATAGGAGATATATACTATCGAGTCATGGAAACATCTCTTGAATCAACAAAGGTGATGCGCGAGGATGCTTCGCGCAGATTTCTTC
Source organism: uncultured Candidatus Saccharibacteria bacterium (assembly GCA_964361695.1). Classification (GTDB taxonomy): domain Bacteria; phylum Patescibacteriota; class Minisyncoccia; order Sungbacterales; family HO2-52-23; genus WO2-54-10. Next base: position 12,668 of record CAYIBQ010000006.1, read on the forward strand.
GTATTTCTCATGCGTCCGCTCCGCGTTCTCCACGTCATTGATCATCTGGGCATCGGCGGCGCCCAGCAGATCATAGACGATATCGTGCGTCTCTCTCCGGACGGCGCCTTTGCCTATATAGTTCTTTACTTTTTTGACCGACATCGGTATCGAGCAGAACTTGAAGCGCGGGGAGCGCGGGTGATCTGCCTCGGATTCGGCGCCTACACCTACGCGAATATCCTAGTTCATCTGTTCGATCCACGCAGTTACCTCACGATTGCAAAGGTCTTGCGTGAAGAGCGTTTTGCCGTCATCCATATACACCTTTTCTACGCCTTTGTCGCAACGCTGATGGTTCTCTGTCTGCGGCGGGTCTTCACCCCCGCTGGTTGGTCAGCGCGGGTAATCTACACCATGCACGCCATGCGCAATCAAGTCCCGCGTTTTTTTCTTTTTTTACGGATGCTCGGTAACATCCCTGATGTCATCGTGGGTGATCTGCCCGCAATGGTTGCGGAGATGCAGACGGCGCGCGTCCCTGCCCGCAGGTTTGCCATGATCCATACGAGTACCAATTTTGTGTCTCTTCCGGCAACTGACCAGCAGGCATTGAGGGAAGAAGTAGGACTTGCGCCGGATCAACAGATGCTGGTAGCCGTGGGCCGACTCCACAGACAGAAAGGATACCGCTATTTCCTTGAAGCCATGCCGCGCATCCTACAGCATTGCCCGCGCACCGTTGCGGTGATCGTGGGCGACGGTGAGGAGCTGGTTTTTCTCCGCCGTCTCGCGGATCGCCTGGGTCTGGGCAGCGCGGTGCGTTTTGTCGGGTTTCGGGCGGATACGGTTCGCTTTTATGATGCCGCAGACCTTTTTGTGCATCCGGCGAGTGAGGAGGCGCTCCCGATCGTGGTGTTGGATGCGATGGCGCGCGGCAAGTCGGTGATTGCCTGCAGGGTCGGCGCGCTTGCATCAGTGGTGCGTGACGGAGAGACGGGATACCTGGTGGAAAGGAAAAACAGCGCGGCACTCGCCGATGCGGTTATCACGTGTCTCATCAATGAGCAGCTACGGATTCGTATGGGACAAGAGGCGAAGCGCCGGGTGGCGGAGCGCTATGTGCTTGATGATTTTGTGGCTCGGTATTATGCTCTATACAAGAATATTGTTCTCTAATATCTCTAACCCCATTCTTGCATGAAGGAACGAGTTTTGGTTACCGGCGGCGCTGGATTTATCGGATCGCACGTAGTGGATGTGTTGCTCGGCGCCGGCTTTTCCGTGCGTATCTTGGATACGCTGCGTATTCCCCCGCCGTGGAGGAACAAAAAAGCTGAATATCACCGGGGCGATGTGCAGAACAAAAAGGACTGGATGGCCGCGCTGAAAAACGTCGCGTATGTCACGCATCTTGCCGGATATATTGATGATCACCCGGATTTCAGTGTTTATTTTACGGTCAATACGGCGAGTACGGCGCTACTGTATGAGGTGATTGCCGAGAAAAAATATCCGATAAAAAAAATTATTGTTGCATCCTCGCAGACGGTTTACGGTGAAGGAAAGTACCAGTGCGTCCGGCACGACGAATTTTATCCCCTGCCGCGACCGGAGCAGCAGCTACGGCGCAGGAACTGGGATATCCGTTGTCCCGTGTGTTGTGCTCCGGCGGAGCCCGTCGCCGCGCATGAAGACGATCCGTTGCGTCCGATGACTCCATACGGCTTGTCCAAAAAAATGGCGGAGGAGATTCTCTTTGATTTGGGTAGGCGTCTGGGCATCCCGTCCGTTGTCGCGCGTTTTACCATTGTGCAGGGCACGCGTCAAGGCCGCAGGCCCTCGTCGTCCGGCGCGCTCCAACAATTTGCCCTGCGCTCGCTTGCGGGGGATCCCGTGACGCTTTTTGAGGACGGCAGGCAGCTGCGCGATTTCGTGGATGTGCGCGATGCGGCATCCGCATGTCTCACCCTCCTTGCGTCTGCGCGCACGGATTTTCAGGCATTCAATGTCGGCAGCGGAGTTGCAACGCTGATCTGCGATTTTGCCGCGATGATTTCGCGCCTTGCCGGTTCAGAGTTCCGGCTCCGTACTCCCGGAATATATCGCCTGGGCGCGCCGCGCCATGCCATCGCGGATGTCCACAGGCTCAAAAAACTCGGGTGGCATCCACGCTATTCGTCCGAAGACACCGCGGCGGAGTATATTGAATGGCTTAAGCAATATCCTGCGTCGAAAAAATAGCGCGTGGCACTCTTTTGCGTATGACACACGATTATATCATTCCGTCGCATGTCCGGGAGATTGTACGGAGCATGGCGGAGCAAGGACATCGACTCTCCGGTACGCCGGTGCCCCATCTTGCGGGTGACAGGTTTTACTGGCCGAAATTTGAAGACCACCTGCGCCAGATTGAGCGGTTTTCGGGCACCCTTGACGACAAGACCATACTGGAGATCGGGTGCGGGGTGGGCGCCTTTCTCCTTTTTGTCGCCAAACAGAGAGCAATAAAAAAAGCATGGGGCATTGAGCCACCGGGCGCGCTGGGCCCCTATGGCGGATCGTATGATGCGGCGCGCCTCCTGATGGAAGCAAATCATGTTGCGGAGGTGGAGATTACGCAAGGCCGCGGCGAGTCGCTCCCCTATCCTGACGCGAGCATAGATATTGTATTCTCCTCCAATGTGTTAGAACACGTGGAGAATCCGGAGCGCGTGATGAATGAGGCGTGGCGGGTTCTGGCACCCGGTGGGATCCTGCAGATGGTGGTGCCCAACTACGCGTCGTGGTGGGAGGGGCATTATGGTGTCATGTGGCTGCCGATTTTGAATAAACGTTTCGGACGATGGTATCTGCGCCTTCTCGGCCGCGATCCGTACGCGCTGGCGGATTTGCAACTGATTCGTCCCGGTTTCTTTTTGCGCTGGGAGCGATCCCGTCCGGATCGCTCCCAGCGGGATCTGCAACGCATCAGTATGGGTGAAGAGATCTTTGCGGAGCGATTACAGCGTTTTGATTCCGATTACGCAAATCTGGCGCGGCTCAAACGCTTACTGCTTTTGGCGCGCCGACTCCGTTTACAGTCAACGATCGCCCGATGCATGAATGTGTGCCGCATGTATACGCCCATCGTGTATACGGCGAGAAAAATGGTCTCATAGGTACTGCATGATAAAAAAAATATCCCCTCTCTTTTTTATACAATTGGTGATAAGCGGCACTGCCCTCTTTTTTATCGTGCGGCGGCTGGACGGCGGGGCATCGCTCGCCACTCTGCATGCGCTTCCTCCATTCATCTGGATAGCCGCCTCACTTGGTACAGCTGCCGTGGCGCACGGCATCGGCGTATGGCGATGGCAAGTGTTGGGCAATGCGGCGCTTCAGGCGCCCCGTCCTTTTGCTTTCTACCTGCGGTATTATCTCATCGGCCTTTTCTACGCTACATTTGTTCCTGGAGGACAACTCATGGGCGAGGGGGTGAAGATCGCGCGCATGATGCCGGATGCCTCGCGCCGCGCCGCGCTTATCGGATCCATTGTCGCGGATCGGCTTATCGGATTAGCTGCTGGCGGCGCACTGCTGGTGTCACTTTTTCTCGGCAGCCCCTTCATACGGTCCAGTCCCGTGAGCGGAGTGGGTTTTTTTGTGGGTGCTACGATTGTCGCAGTGAGTGCGGCAGGATGCGTGTGGTTTTTATTCTCGCGTCGTGGTGCAGGGAGCATCATGACGGCATCCAGATCAGGCGGCGCCGGATACATCAGGTCTTTGTTACGCACGGCGCGCGAATCCGCGGATCTGTTTTCAACAAAAAAACAGGCACTCGCGACCTCTTTTCTCGGCGCCGTGGCGTTCCATGCCGCGGCTGGGCTCCTACTGTATCTTACGGTGCGCGCGTATGGCGGTGACGCGAATATCTTTTTTGTCACCTGGATATATCTGATTGCAAGTATTGCGCTGGTGCTACCCGTCCATTATGCGGGATTTGGCATCCGCGAGGGAGTCGTGGTGCCGCTACTCGTCTTTGCGGGAGTTGCCGGAGGAGAAGCCCTGCTGATTTCCCTCTTCTTTTTCGGTATTCAGGCTACCTTTGCGCTGACCGGCGGCATCTGGGATTTCAAGGACATACGCGATCTGTACGATACCCTGCGGCGTTAAGTGAGCATACATCCCGGCTGGTGCGCTCCTTCTGTTTTTGGGCAACGACAGCGAGGGAGACGCCAATCGGAAAATTGAGATAGGGTAAAAAGTATTTTTCCGCTCTGAAGACGGTATAGAGGATGGCATTGAGCCATCGGGAGGGAAGGGTATATTCGCGCTCGGGGCGTATGGAGAACAATACCGCAACTTTGCGGGCCGCAAGAATCGGTATAAAGAGAAATGTATTGAAGTATGTTATCCGGAGAATGTGGAAATTGTTTTTTATGAGCATCGCAGCTATGTCCTCTTTTTCGTATCGCCGATAATGCTGGCTCATAATATCTGCGCCGCCCCAGAGGTACATTTTTGCCGGAACGGTAATAAAAAGAAGACCGCCCTTACGGAGCACTCTATACGCTGCAGCGATGGCAGCATGATCATTATGGAGGTGTTCCAGTACATCGCAGGAGACGACCATATCGGTACTTTCTGATGCAATGGTGGAGAGTGTTTGGGCATCATCTCGAAAAACCTGATCAGTACCGCGCGAGCGTGCATAGCGAAGTGCTTCTTCCGCTATATCCAATCCGATGACTGTTTGAGCAAAACGTCGCCAGATGTGTATGGTGGTTCCAGGTCCGCATCCCACGTTGATGAGCCGCGCCACTCGTGTGACAAGAAATCCCTTGACGATGGTTTCAATAATTTCAGATCGAGCTTGATACCACCAATGATCCTGCTCAATACCGGCGATCAAGCCATATGTCTGTGTGCGCATATACCTAGAAATTCCAGTTACTTTGGCACGAAGATGTAGATTTCTATGTCATCATTTTCGTATACTGTTTTCAAAGCAGGATTACGCAGAATTACGCCTTGTGTAAATGCCCGCTCCCTCGGGCCATAGTACAGATAGTCTAGTCTATACGGTATCGAGACATGCATTTCTTTTGTGATGCGTCGATACTCATCCACAGCTTCCCGTTGGTGATCGGCGGACCATTTCGGCGGCCCGTATGCTTGGTTTGTGAAGATACTTCCTGGCGTCTGCGCCGTGAATCGCCCGCCAAACAGATACCCGACTGCCGAGTGGTCCTCGTCTTTTGGCGGATAGGTGGTGTCGGTTGGGAAATACGAGCCGAAGGCGTTGGGATTCACGCCAAACAGGCGATTGAGTATCATGAAGCGTGCAAACAGTTCTTTGTTTGAGGCAGTGGTGTTATTGGTTCCGGAGATAAACAGGTGGTTTGCGGTAAAGAGTTGCAGATGATTGTTGGTGGTGGCAGAAATTGATCCGATGACCGATTCGGGCCGCGTGTTGGCGTTGAGCCAGCGGTAGCTTGCGTCTTCCGCCGGGGAAATCGTGGCTGCGGCGAGGTTTCTTTCGGTGAATGCTCTGGCGGTGAGAAATCCCTTGATGCAGAGTACCACGATAACCGCGAGCGACAGCGTGCCGGCAAACCGGAGCGGGGTGAGAGATATCGTTCGCCGCAGTACGACATATGCTCCGGCAAGAATCGTGATGCTGGTGATGGCGCCAAAGGATATTATTTTGACGGATCCATTTTGTGTCATAAGGCCTTTTGCAAACAGAAAGAGCGATATGAGTAATGCGCCGGGCAGGAGGTATGCAGGGCGGAGAATCCGCGGATGATTTTTGAGTATAAGAAACCCGAGATACAGGAAAGATAAAGTGAGGACGAACTGCCGCGGCTTGATCCAATGGTCTGGCTGGGGGTTGAAGCCGGTGATGATTTGGAAGTTGTAGACCACAAATACCGGCAGGAGGAGCGCCGTCATGAATGCGGCGCGCCCCGGTGACTCGCGCCGGAGCATGAGATAGAGTATGAAAGCAAGGAGAGTGTGTTGGACATATGCAAACATGGGCACGAGGTAGAGAAACGGCGCAAAACTATGTTCAGGCCCGATGCGCGAGACGATGTCTGCATAGGTAGGGAGGCGCGTAAGTGCTACAAAATTGATCCAATACAGCGACGAAGTTATGAGACCCACGGCCACCACTGTCATGATTTTTTTGAACCGCGCCATGTTTTTCTGTAGAAGCGTGAGGGAGATTAAAATCACGAGTGCAGTAAAAAGATAGACCGCATAGAAAAAATACGCATACCACACGAGACCAGCGCTCACCCCCGCCAGCACGGGCATCCATCGTTCCTCGCGCGTGAGAGTTCGCAGGAGCAGATAGAGAGCTAGAAAGAAAAAGGGTGCCGTGAGTATGGGGTCTTCAAAACGATCAAAATATAGACGGCTTGGGAGATGGAGCGTGTGTGTGAAGATATAGGCCCGATGATAGGGAGTGAGGAGTGGAAAAAAAAGGAGGGTGCGCGTGATAAAAAAAGAAACGCTCGCAAAGAGCGCGGCAAATGTTTTTTTGCGCGTGAGTTCAAATCCAAGAAGGTAGAGGAGTAAAAAACTTACAGCCGGGAATATGATATCGCCCGCGATAAAACCGGCTTTGATTGATCCGAGCGCGCGAGAGAGGTATCCCATGATGAGATGGGGAAGCGGAGGCATGACATAGGGCGTCCCGCGATGCTCAAAGAGATTGATGTCGCCACTAACTGCGCCATCGCGGAATACCGCATTTACTTTTGCCGCGGTGAAGTGGCGTTCATCGAGATTCGCAAGCATGGGGTAGTAAGGAAGTCCTTGCGCCGCGAGCGTCTTTTGAAAAATAACGTGCGGGCCACCATGGACGAGGATGATGAAAAAAAGGAGGACGATCAATCCACCATGCGGCTTCACGGCGCGGATGAGGCGGATGCGGACCGATGCCGCCTCATTGTGTAGGGGAATGACGACAGAGAGTTCGGGGCGCATATGGTATATATATCATGTAGGGCATCACGTGACAACGGGGGCTTGTCAAAAGTGCCATCAGACGCTATACTGGTGCATAAGTATGATGAAGAATTTTGGCTCATCTGTGGTTCTGGTCGCCGGAGGGGCAGGGTTCATTGGCTCCCATTTTATCCGTCGTGTCCTGGCGCATCACCCGCAGACGCGAATCGTGAATTTTGATAAGCTTACCTATTGCGGCAATCGGGAAAACCTTCGTGACGTTGCCGGCGATCCCAGATATGAATTTATCAAGGGTGACATCGCAGACGGCACAGCGCTTGACCACGCGTTTCAAAAATATCAGCCGCGTTTTGTCATCAATTTCGCCGCGGCGACCCATGTGGATCGGAGCATTCATGACGGCGCCGCGGAGTTTATTCACACCAATGTGGTCGGTGTTCATACGTTTTTGGATGTGATACGAGTGCGCGGCGGCGTGGAGAAATTTGTGCAGGTGTCTTCCGATGAGGTATATGGGGATTTGCCGCTCGGCTCTGCCACGCGATTTGATGAGGATTCTCCTCTTCGTCCGAGCTCTCCGTATGCGGCGAGCAAGGCCGCAGGAGATCTCTTGTGCCGCGCGTATTTTCGCACGTACGGGACGCCGGTGGTGGTCACACGCGCCACCAACAATTATGGCTCACACCAATACCCGGAAAAATTGATCCCCTTTTTTATCATGCGCGCGGTGGCAGGCGATACCCTGCCGCTTTACGGCGACGGAAAGCATGTGCGCGACTGGTTATTCGTGGAAGATCATTGTGCGGCGTTAGAAACTATTTTGATGCAAGGTCGTCCCGGTACGGTGTACAACATCGGGGCCGGTACGGAACGGAGTAATCGTGAGATCGCAGCGCAGATACTCCGCCAGTTCGGCGCGCCAAGGAGCCGGGTGGCGTTTATGCTGGACCGTCCGGGACATGACCGGCGCTATGCGCTGGATGCATCTAAAATAAGAAGAGAACTGGGGTGGCGGCCAAGTGCGGTGTTTGAGGAAGAGCTGGTAAAAACTATTCAATGGTATCGTGATAATCAACAGTGGATGGCGCGTATCCTGAAACGGGTAAAAAAAATAAATCCGCATATTGCATGAGCGTCATTTCTGTCATCATATCTGTATGAAGGGAGTTATTCTTGCCGGAGGCCTCGGGACGCGCCTGCGGCCGCTTACGCAGATTACGAATAAACATCTCTTGCCGGTGTACGACAAACCGATGATTTTGTATCCCCTGAAGACACTTACGAATTCAGAGATCAACGAGGTGATGGTGATTTGCGGCAGAGAGCATGCGAGCCATTTTATGAATTTCTTGGGGTCCGGCAGGCAGTATGGCGCAAAATTATCATACGCCATACAGGATAAAAATGACGGAGGTATTGCAGATGCGCTTGCGTACGCCGAGGATTTTGCGGATCAGGGGAATACCGCGGTGATTCTTGGCGATAATATCTTTGAGGACGATTTCGCGGATGAGGTGAGGCGTTTTACCGCCGGTAGCACCGGGTTTTTCAAAAAGGTTCTTGACCCTCAGCGTTTTGGTGTCCCGGTGTTTGACGGGGTGCCACGGCGCGTAATCAGGATAGAAGAAAAGCCCGCGCGTCCGCGGTCTTCTTTTGCAACGGTTGGCTTTTATCTTTTTGACGCGAGGGTGTTTGGTATCATACGTACGCTCACCCCGTCCGGGCGAGGGCAGCTTGAGATTACGGATGTAGTCAATCGCTATATTAGCGATAATGCATTTCAGCATACATTCGTGAAAGGATTCTGGGCTGATGTCGGGACGTTTGATTCACTCATGTCTACGGCGCATTGGCTCGAGAAAAGAAGTAAAAGATAAAAAATCAGGACATCAAAACATTTTATAACGACGTCTACGTGAGGGGCGAGTCGTGGGACTGGATTACTCGGCTCAAGCCATTGCGGTCGCGCGCGAGACGTATTGGCATAAGAATCTTTTTTTTGAAAAAAGAATGTCAAGGATGTGCGGGAAATATTTGATGTCATCATCACGATGGGGACGTTGGAACATATCGACGATCTCCCCCATTTCAGCCGCATGCGCCTTGGGCCCCGTGAACATCGCTTCATCCTCATTCACCACCAGCGGATGATACGCCACACCCGCATCTAGCACCTCGCGCACAAGCACGATATGATGCAGTCCATACACCACCCCGACTGCTACCGCCAAAACCAAAGCCGCCCAATGCCGTGCGGCTCTTTGTTTGAGGAGAGAAACAGCTTTTTCCATAAAGTCAGTTGCTATAGTCCAATACTACGCCGTTTGCTACACTACCCGCAAGCATCCCCGCAGGAATGAAGCAATACACCAAAAACCGCGGCATCACCCACGCAGAATTTGACCCAGTCCGCGCATGGTGGGGGAGCCGCAAACCAAACGAGCAGGCGTGGAAAGTGTCCCTTAAAGAAATCCAGGAGCGCAATTATAATCTTAATTTCAAAAATCCCAACAGCAACGCAAAGGCAGAACACCAAGACCCCAAAGAAATTTTGGAGCAAATTTCCAAAACCGAATCCCGCATCGCCAAAGTTTTGGAGGAGATAAAGAAAGAGATATGAAAATAAAAAATTTATGGATGTAAACCTTCTTAAAATTGAAAATAATGTTACCGCTAATTTTAGAGGACTGCTTAATCCTAAGAATTGGTTTAGAAAAAAATATACAAAAGATAGTGTGAATATACTTTTTGTAGACGATTCAGACATGCCGGTGGTAGAAAGCTTACGAAAAGCAAATTATAAGGTGAGGAAAGTTAGAGATATAAAAAACGTTGATGACGCAGAGGTTAAAAATGCCCAAATAATCTTTACTGATTTTGATGGAGTTGGTGCCTCAATCTCACCGCTTCATCAAGGTGCCGGTCTCGTAAAGGAGTTGAAAACTGCTTACGGCACGTCAAAATATCTTGTTCTCTATACAGCGCAATCCACAATGCCTTCTGATACTGCTATGCATTCGTTGTTTAATATTGCTGATGCAAGAATGAGAAAAGATTCAGATGTGACAGATTTTACAGAACAAATCAGATTAGCACTCCGAAAACTCAAATGATCTATTTTCAAATAGAGGACAATAAGGGAAAAGTTTTGGCAGGAAATCTCCATGAGTATCCTGGGAGTATTGAGTTTGAAATAGGAAAGATATTAGCACAACGCAAGGGTAGTAAAGGCATCAAGGGTATATGTGATACTTCTGGGGATACAAAAGTTACTTTTTTAGTTAAAGATGAAGCTGATCTGTTGAAAAGCTCAAAACTTTTTAAAAAAACATTCCAAATATATAAAAATGTTGCTAACGATGTCTATAGATACTATAAAAAGGAAATTGACGGGTATGCCCATATATTAAGCACAATACAAGGACAAATCAGGCAGAAAATCGACGATTTCGCGGATAGTTCTGAATTTCATGGCGAATCATTTGCTGAGTCCGTTGCCAAGATCAATAACATTATAAATGTTGATACGAGAACAGCAGCGCAGCTGATCTGTTATGTGCACAAAAGAATGGCAGATATGCGAGCTCATTTATTAGGAGCAGAAATCATCCATTCAAAAGGGCGTTACGAAGTTAATCTTTCCAGAGTAAGTCTTAAGAGGGCTATCCTCAACCAGTGCACTCCTTTTCTTGAGGAATTTGATAAGAATTCAGTTACAGTCAGATTTTATTTCGATGATAGCCAAGAGATTGAAACAGACAAGAATCTTTTTAGTCTGATCATGTACAACTTCTTTTCCAATGCCGTAAAGTATACAAAACCGGCTAGTGACATCAGAATGCATTATCTTGATGATCAGAGTTGTTTGGATATTTCTATGATTAGTCTAAAAATGGAAAAGGGAGAAATTAGCGATTTATTTAATGAAGGTATTCGGGGTAAATATGCAAAAAATATTCCCGGTAAGGGAATAGGACTGTTTGTCATTAAAAGAGCATTGGAGGTGTTGAACAAGAATCGTATGTATATAGATCCTGATTATCAAAAAGATTACCAAGAAGATGGTCTAATTTATATAGAGAATCATTTTAAGTTTTGGTTCTAATATGTTGTGGCCCACTAAAAAACTCGGAGAGGTCTTAGAACTCTGTGACTCTGGAACATGGGGTGATGAGACTCCTGATGGGATGCCACTTTTGCGCTCAACTAATATGCAAAATGGTGAGCTGGTCTTGGATGATTTGAAATATATAGACGTTCCTGAAGGGGTAAAAGAACGATATACGTTGCGTGAAGGCGATATCTTGATCACAAAATCCAGCGGAAGCGTAGATCCTATAGGTAAGTCGCTTTACATAACAAAAGAAATGGATGGCAAATATGGTTTTTCAAATTTCACTCAACGTCTCCGTGTAAATAAATTAATGCTTCCCAAATGGGTTTATTTGAAGATTTCAAATCCGGAAACCCGCCATTTTCTTCTTGGGGCTAGCCAGACACCTACCGGTCTAAGAAATCTAAAAATTCCTGCACTAAAAGAACTCCAAATCCCGCTCCCGCCGATGGGGGAGCAGAGAAAAATTGTGGCGAAGCTGGAAGTGGTGCTCACCAGTATTAAGGAGGCCAAAAAGCTCCGCGAGGAAACATCCTCCGCCTTCACTGCCCTGGAGCAGTCGGTATTATCCCGCGCCTTTTCGGGGAGCGCAGCCCTGATAAACACAGACATCCGTGTTTAAACGGTGAAACCCCATCACAACGCGTAACATTCCAACATTCTTGAGAATGTCGGAATATGGCGGTATACTCAAGAGTGTATGAAATCTTCAAAGCAATTGGAGCGGCATTTTAAGGGGATGGCCAACCACCGACGGCTGGATATTTTGCGTCTGGTCGCGGCGCGCGACGGCATGACGGTGGAGGGGATTGCCGAGGCGTTGCGATGCAACGTAAAAACCATCTCCGAACATACGCGGCGATTGGTACAGGCAGGATTACTCAACAAAAAATATCGGGGCCGCGAGGTAGCACATTCCCTCTCGCCCTACGGTGAGCGGTGCATGGCTTTTATAATAACATTCTCACATTCTTGAGAATGTGAGAATGTGCGTGCCACATCGGCTGGGGATAACGCGGTTTGTCGCGTGAAGCAGGCACGCCGTACAATAGCACTATGCTCAAGCTCATCCGACTAAAGCTTGCCAAAATAGATTACTCCGGTGACTCCATTGGAGACGATATTCGCGTGGAGGCCGAAGTGCTTGGTAAATTCCTACGCGTTGATAAAAGAATAAAAGTCGGCACAGTTGTGGAAGTTAACCGCGAACTCGGCGGATTTGAGACTGACCGAGGATCGTTTCAAGCAGATGTTCTAATTACCGTTATAGAAAAGGATGTCATATTTAATGATGTCGGCAACATGGAAGGCATCCTAAAAGTGAATACGTCCATTGCCAAACCGCAACAGTTTATTTTTAAAGTCGAGATAAAGGAAACTCGTTCCATACTAGGAAAATTTTGGGGGAAAAGAACCGCTGTCTTTGAAATAACTCTGGAAGCGGAAGTGGCAGACAGAATGAAATATGTGCCTGATGTGGACGAGTCGCAGGGCTTTCTGAAGGTTTGGCTTGACAATGACAAATCCAAAGA
>CAYIBQ010000007.1:0-22531 GCA_964361695.1 uncultured Candidatus Saccharibacteria bacterium
GAATTATGAGCGACCCGAATGATTTCGGTAACCTTTTTTATGAGCGACAACGGGTACTTGACACGGATACAGGGATCGGCTACCATGGAGGTATTCGGTAGCAAGATCCTCATGCCTCGCATAGAGGAATCGCAAGGGTTCCAAAAGGCCCCCGCTCCGAAAAAAACAACATAACACCATTTCTTTGTCGCAGAGCTGACGAGCAATCGCAAAGAATCTTTATACCCCCGACGCGAAGGAGGATTTTTCGTGTTAAATTTTGGTGTTTTATTGCTCCTCTTACGAAATGTCCATTATACTTTGATGCCCGTTACATCAAACTAAACATTTAATACACGTTTACACATTTCGTTTTATGGAAAAGAGATATGCCGCACGTTCGCGCAACTCCCATGGGGAATTGCCAAACCTTGTAGAAGCCCAGCTCGCTTCGTACGCATGGTTTTTCAAAAAGGGCCTGCGGGAGCTTTTTGACGAAGTATCACCTGTAAAGGACTTCAGCGAGAAAGAATTCTCGCTTGATTTTGTGCAGTTTTACCTTGACGAGCCCAAGTTCAGTGAGGAAGAGGCTCGTTCGCGAAACCTCTCATTTGAAGCGCCTCTCCGCATCCGTGCTCGGCTCACCAACAAGCGCACCAAGGAAGAAAAAGAGCAGGAGATTTATCTGGGCGATTTTCCCATCATGACCACCCGTGGCACATTTATCGTCAACGGCGTTGAACGCGTGGTGGTGTCTCAACTCATCCGATCCTCGGGCGTGTACTTCACCACCAGCATTTCCCGCGGCAAGCGCTATTTCGGCGCCAAGATCATCCCCAACCGTGGCGCATGGCTGGAGTTTGAGACCGATGCCGACGGCGCCATATACGTAAAAATAGACCGCAAGCGCAAGATCGCGGCAACGGCGCTTCTGCGCGTATTTGGCATGACCGATCCCATTGCCATTGCCGATACCTTCAAGGACATTGATACTGGTGAGGTGTCTTTTATCAAAAAGACACTGGAAAAGGATTCTACCAAGACCAGTGAGGACGCTTTTATTGAACTCTACAAGCGCATCCGCCCGGGAGATCTGGCGACGGTGGATAACGCGCGCACGCTCATCCGGACCATGTTCAGCGCAGAGCGCTACGACCTGGGCGACGTAGGACGGTATAAATTTGTCCAGCGCCTCAATCTGCCGAAAGACGACAAGGGGAAAGTTCTCACGGTCAAGGAAGTCACCGCGGTCATGCACGAAATCATCCGGCTCAACAACATTGGCAATATACCCGCGGACGACATTGACCATCTGGGCAACCGCAGAGTGCGCGGAGTGGGAGAACTGCTTCAAAATAAATTGCGCGTGGGCGTGGCGCGCATGGTGCGCATCATCCGCGACCGCATGTCCACGCTGGATCCGGTGACACTTGCTCCCGCCCAGCTCATCAACGCGCGGCCGTTTATGGCATCGGTGAAAGAATTCTTTACGTCATCACAGCTCTCGCAGTTCATGGATCAGGTCAATCCCTTGTCCGAGCTGGAACACAAACGCCGACTCTCGGCCATGGGCCCCGGCGGTCTTCAGCGCGAGCGCGCGGGATTTGAAGTGCGCGACGTACACCCCTCGCACTATGGCCGCATCTGCCCGATTCAGACGCCTGAAGGACCCAACATTGGTCTCGTAGGTCACTTGGCCGGACACGCGCGGCTCAACGAGCTGGGCCTCATTGAGACGCCGTATGTGAAAGTAAAAAACGGGCGGGTAACTGACGAGATCTTGTATATGGATGCCTCGTCTGAAGTGAAATACAACATCGCCCACGCGGGCATTGCATTGGGAGAAAACGGTGAAATCCTGGACGAACAGGTGGAAGCGCGCGTACACGGCAATCCGTCCGTGGTACGGCGCGATGCGCTTGATTTTATAGACATCTCTCCCCAACAGGCGATTTCCATCGCAACCAGCTTGATTCCGTTCCTGGAGCACGACGATGCCAACCGCGCGATGATGGGTTCCAACATGCAAAGACAGGCCGTGCCATGCGTCAGAGCATCAGCCCCACTCGTAGGTACCGGCGTGGAAGCCCGCGCCGCGCGCGACTCTGGGCGCGTTATCGTCGCCGAAACCGACGGTACGATTGAGTCCGTGGACGGCCGCCACATCACCATCAAGGACAAGAGCGGAAAAATAAAAGCATATCCTTTTGTATCGTTTCTGCGCACCAACGCCTTTACCGCTATCCGCCAAAAGCCGGTTGCGATGAAGGGTCAAAAAGTAAAGAAAGGGGACGTGCTCGCGGATTCTTCATCCACCGAACTCGGACACCTGGCTCTGGGGCAGAACATTCTCGTAGGGTTTGTGTCGTGGTTCGGCGCAAATTATGAAGACGCCATTATCCTGTCGGAAAAACTTCTCAAAGAAGACCGGTATACCTCCATTCACATAGAGGACTTTACCTGCGACGTGCGCGACACCAAGCTCGGCGTGGAAGTCACTACTCCCGACATCCCGAACGTCGGCGAGGAAAAACTGAAAAACTTGGATGAGGACGGCGTGGTGCGCATCGGCGCTGAAGTGCGTTCGGGCGACATACTGGTAGGAAAAATAACGCCCAAGGGCGAGTCGGACCTGACGCCGGAAGAAAAACTTTTGCGCGCAATCTTTGGAGAAAAAGCCCGTGAAGTAAAAGATACGTCGCTCCGGCTTCCGCACGGCAAGCGCGGGCGCATCGTCGCGGTACGCGAATTTTCGCGCGAAAAAGGCGACAAGCTGGAAGCGGGTGTCATAAAGCGCATACAGGTGGATGTCGCGCAACTACGCAAGATCGCGGTGGGGGACAAGCTCGCCGGACGCCACGGCAACAAGGGCGTGATTTCAAAAATATTGCCCGAAGAGGACATGCCGCACCTGGAGGACGGCACGCCGATAGAAATGATTTTGAATCCCATGGGTGTCGCATCGCGCATGAATGTGGGACAAATCTATGAGACGCACCTGGGGTGGGCCGCCAAGAAATTGGGGTACCATGCGATAACACCGGCGCTCGCTGGATTTTCCGAAGAGGAGATAAAAGAGGAACTAAAAAAAGCGGGCCTGCCGCCTGACGGCAAGGTATGGCTGTATGACGGCAGAACGGGCGAGCGGTTCAGCCAAAAAGTAACCGTGGGATATATTTATGTGCTGAAGCTCATTCACCTGGTGGAAGACAAGATTCACATGCGCTCCATCGGGCCCTACTCCCTCATCACCCAACAGCCGCTGGGAGGCAAGGCGCAGTTCGGCGGACAGCGGTTTGGAGAAATGGAGGTGTGGGCGCTGGAAGGATATGGCGCCGCGCACACGCTCCAGGAAATGCTTACGATAAAATCGGACGACGTGCTGGGACGCGCGTCCACATACGAGGCGATCATCAACGGCGAAAAGATAAAAGCCCCCAGCATTCCGGCGTCATTCAACGTACTGGTCAATGAACTCAAAGGTCTCGCGCTCAATGTCCAGCTCCTCGCAAAGCCGACGGTTGCCGAAACCGCAGAGCAGGAGCGGACCGCTCTCGCACCGGTAAAAACCGGCAGGGAGAGAGCAAAGGTAAAATGATTCTGCTCACCGATTATCTTTTCGCTTCAACGTTGCGGTACTCGCTCGCCGTCCCGCTCTCCACTCACGCGTTGCGGCGCGGACAAACACTACTCGCTCGTTCGGAGGGAACCCTCGGTGTTCTCCGCCCGTGCCCAGATAAGATTTCTGTTGATTCCACCGTTATGCCCAATGCCAAAGAGAATGCCGTATCCGAGGGCGGAGCCCCCGTTTCCCTCCCTCCGAGCTTCATGTGTTTGTCTCCGCGCCTCCACAGTTCGCGTGCGAGCTGGACGCCTCGCCCACGGAATATTATGAAAAAATTTTCCACGATTATGAAAAAGGCAATCGTTTTGGCGCTACTGATCGCGCCACTCGTATCATTCGCATCATTTGACCGCAATCTTTACTACGGCCTGCAAAGTGATCCGCAAGTGCAGGAACTCCAAGAGTTTTTGAAGGACGAGGGGATATATTCAGGCCCGATTACTGGGAACTTTTTTTCTCTTACTCTTTCCGCCGTAAAGCAATTCCAAACCGCTCACTCCGTATCTCCCGCTTCCGGCTACTTCGGCCCGATCACTCGCGCTAAAGCAAACGACACTTTATCCTCCAAAGGAGTATCGGGATCATCCGTTACCACGGAGGATGGAACGCCCGCGCCCATTTCCGTAGTCCCGCCAAAAACAACTGATAACGTTGTTTTCTCCTTGATGGAACAGATAAAACTGCTCCAGCAACAGCTCGCCGCGCTCCAGCAATCACAGCAGACGCTTTCCGCGCAAGCAACTACGATACAAACCATCCAGCAAGAACAGAAAATCCAAACCGAGCAGATAGCGAAACAGACCCAAACTCTCCAGCAGATTCAGCAAAATACGACACCACCGCCGACAATCCAACCCCAGACAGCAACGCCTCCTCCACCAGCCACGACTCAAACCACTTCTCCTGTTACCCAACCAACTACAATTCTGACTCCAACCCCTGCTCCAATTCCCACACCTGCAACACCTACGCCAGCACCCAAGATTGAGGTGTCTGTTTCTTCTGATAATCCGGTAGGTAAAAATATTCTCAAAGGAGAAAAAGGAATTACAATTTTGAAATTAGATATTGAAAATAGTGGTGGAGTAAATGTTCGACTAGATAATCTCAAACTTAGATTGGTTGGAACATCGTTTAGTAATTTTCAAGATTTGAAGATTAAAATCGGAGGGCAACTATACAGTGCGGTATATACAAATGGAGATGTCAAAACTTATAATCCGAGCTATACATTAAATCCAAAAGTCCCTATTCAAGTTCTCGCGCAGGCCGATGTCGCGCTGACCGCAAATGATAATTCTTTCCACGTTGAGATTATTGGAGTAGGGGCAAATACTGTATCTTCTGGTGAAAGTGCCAAAACATATGACGTTTTGATTGGAAATACATTTACTATTTATCAGCCACCGATAACTAACAATTCGCCAACTGTATCATTGGTGCCAAATACGGTTTTTGGATTGACTAACAATCAGTGTACAAGCGGATGTTCTTATATTGCGACGAGGTTGCGCTTTGACGCAAGAAATAATCCGTTTTCAATCTTAAAAATTGTTTTGACTTTTAGTGGGGTGGATGAGTCGGATATTAAAAATGTGATTTTAAATTCTTCTTATAAATTATATCCAACATCCACTTATTCTGCGAATGGATCAAAAGTCGCATATATAGAAGGGAATAAAGTTATTTTTCAAAACTTTAGTCCATATGAATTAACTCATATTAATCCAAATGAAACTTCAGATTTTGTTGTAGAATTTCAATCTAATCCAAGTGGAATTGGGAAAACTCTTCGTATAGATTTAGCTAACCCGCTCACAGACATTACAGCTTCGAATTATGAAACGGGGCTGGTTTTATCGGTTGACGGTTCAACTATTAGTGGCAGCCCCATATTTATTAACAAACAATAAATTAAAATGCCATTAACTAAGCAACCAGAACTCATAACGGTTCAATTTAATCGGGCCATTGAAGAAATGAGGGATTTTTTGTTAGCCGATTCTTCCAATGAAGATCATTACAAAACACTTTATGACAAAATTGAAAAGATAAGCATATTAGCAAAAACGGAGGGCTGGATCGGTTACGAACACAAAAACCCTCACAAAACACTAAGAGAATTTCTGGATAATAACAAGGTATCAGAACTAGTAATTAAATACTATTCCATTCCTCCAGTATGGAGTAGGAAATTAATAAACTCATCAAAAGGAAAGAAGATTAAGAAATCATTTGAATGGATTTTTGATCAGTTAAAGAAGGTTAAACCTGATATTAAACTATGATCCCATTAGCGCCACCAAATAATGAGCAGTTCGGCGCTTGAGCGATATAAAAAGTAAGCTACAGCCGAGGCGTTCTCGTTTGAAAATGCTGTGAGGCCGAGCGGCCAGGGTTCCGAGCCATCGGGCGAGGAGAGCGAGGCCGAACGGTCAATGAGCCCCGACGCGGTGGGTCGGGGTGAAGGTTTTCAAACGAGAATGCCGAGGGAACCGCAGTGAGTATAATCTAATATCAAACGCGAATATGGACGAAACAACTACACATCCGAATAATGATTTCAAGATGATCGGCCTGCGGCTTGCCTCCCCCGAGGAGATTATTTCCTGGGGACACGGCGAGGTCGTAAAGCCGGAGACCATCAACTATCGGACCGGCAAGCCCGAGCGCGACGGCCTGTTTGACGAGCGCATTTTCGGCCCCACCAAGGACTGGGAATGCTATTGCGGCAAATACCGGCGTATCCGCCACAAAGGCATCGTCTGTGACAAGTGCGGCGTGGAAGTGACGCGCGCGATAGTCCGACGCGAACGCATGGGATTCATCAAGCTCGCCTCGCCCGTAAGTCATATCTGGTTCCTGCGCGGCATTCCATCCAAAGTCGGCCTCCTCTTGGACATGTCGGTCAATAACTTGGAAAAAGTTATTTATTTTGCAGGCTATATCGTCATCAAGATAGACGAGAAAGCGCGCATGAAAACCCTGGAGGAAATTGACCACGAGTATAAGCTCAAGCAAAAAGCCACAGGCGAGGACGAGCAGAAAAATCTGAAAGAGATGAAAGATGCGACGCGCGATGAACTGCGCGACTTGGCCGTGCACCGGGTACTGTCCGAAGTGGAATATCACCGCATGGCGCGCAAATTCGGCGAAGTATTTGAAGCATCTATCGGCGCTGAAGCGATCAGAAAAATATTGGAGCGCATGGATTTGTATGCCCTGCGCGAAAGCATGCAAAACGACCTGCCCAATCAGACGCCGATTGCCCAGCGCAAGACGCTCCGCCGCATTCAGGTCGTCAGCGACATGATCCGTTCGGGCATCCGGCCGGAGTGGATGTTCCTCACCGTGATTCCGGTCATTCCGCCTGATCTGCGCCCCATGGTACAGCTGGACGGCGGGCGGTATGCAACATCCGATCTCAACGACCTGTACCGCCGCGTTATCAACCGCAATAACCGCCTCAAGCGTTTGTTTGAACTGAAAGCGCCCGAAGTCATCACCCGCAATGAAAAGCGCATGTTGCAGGAAGCCGTGGACGCGCTGGTGGACAATTCCATCCGCCGCGGCGCATCTCCCGCGGCATCGCAGATCCAGCGCCGTCCGCTCAAATCACTCGCTGATATTCTCAAAGGAAAGCAGGGACGATTCCGGCAGAACCTGCTGGGAAAGCGCGTAGATTATTCGGGCCGCTCGGTGATTGTCGTGGGTCCGGATCTGGAATTGTTCCAGTGCGGCCTGCCCAAGAAAATGGCGCTGGAACTTTTCAAGCCGTTTGTCATAC
Source organism: uncultured Candidatus Saccharibacteria bacterium (assembly GCA_964361695.1). GTDB lineage: Bacteria > Patescibacteriota > Minisyncoccia > Sungbacterales > HO2-52-23 > WO2-54-10. The sequence continues at coordinate 7,392 of CAYIBQ010000007.1, forward strand.
GCAAACTTATTGAGAAAGAAATCGCGCACAATATCCGCGGCGCTGGCAAACTGATTGAGGACCAGAATCCACACGTATGGGCGGCTCTGGAAGAAGTGATTGCCGGACGCGCGGTCTTGCTCAACCGCGCGCCGACACTCCACCGCCTCGGCATTCAGGCATTTTATCCAGTGCTCATTGAGGGCGATGCCATCCAATTACATCCCCTGGTATGCCCGGCATTCAACGCCGACTTTGACGGCGACCAGATGGCAGTACACGTGCCGCTCACCGACGAAGCCCAGCATGAAGCGCAGACCATCATGCTGTCCACGCGCAACCTCTTGAAACCCGCGACCGGCGACCCGATCGTCAATCCGACACAGGACATCGTGCTGGGCTGTTACTTCGCGACGGTCATACGGGACGGGCGCTACGGAGAGGGCAAGATATTCGCATCGGAGGAAGAGGCGTTGCTTGCGTATGATTTCGGCCATGTGGATTTGCAGGCGCGCATCAAAGCACGACTCACGAAGCACACAGCGCGAAGCACGAAAGAAAAAACCAAAAAAGAAAAACCTGAACTGGTAGAAACCAGCATTGGCCGCATTCTTTTCAACCGCGTTCTGCCGGATGATTTTCCGTATGTCAACCAGGAACTGCGCAACCGTGACCTCGCAGAAATCGTCACGCGCATCATCAAGGGATACGGCATCGCGGGCACGCCGGGAATTTTGAACCGCATCAAGAAATTCGGATTTGAATATGCGACATGGTCGGGCACCTCATGGGGCATTGACGACCTGCGCCTGCCTGCGGAAAAGCCCGCGCTCATTGAGCAAGCGCGCAAGGAAGTCGCCGTCATCATTGACCAGTACCAGCAGGGTTTGCTCACTGATCTGGAGCGATACAACCGCATCGTGGAAATATGGCAGGGCGTGGTGGATAAAATCACCAAGTTGGTGCCGGCAACGCTGGATCAGCAGGGTTCCATCTTTTCCATGGTGGATTCCCGCGCCCGCGGCTCATGGACGCAGATACGGCAAATGGCGGGCATGAAAGGACTGGTGGTGAACCCCGCCAGCCGCATCATAGAATTGCCCGTGCTTTCTTCATATAAAGAAGGTCTGAACGTATTGGAATATTTCATCTCCACGCACGGCGCCAGAAAGGGCACCGCAGACACGGCACTGCGCACCTCTGCCGCAGGATATCTGACGCGCCGCTTGGTGGATGTGGCGCAGGACATCATTGTCACAGAAAAGGATTGCGGCGCCAAAGAAGGCCGTGAGATCACCAAACAGGGATCCCAGGAAATCAACAAAGGCCTTGGCCAGCGCGCATTCAGCCGCAGTTTGTTTGAAGACGCGCGCGACAAAGATGGAAAGGTGGTTCTCAAAAAAGGCATGATGATCGGCTATGACGAGGCCAAACTTTTGAACGAGCGCGACGTGGTGCGCGTGGTGGTGCGCTCGCCGCTCACGTGCCGGACCCTGCGGGGCATATGCCAGGAGTGCTACGGATATGATCTGGGAAGCAATGAGGTCGTGCACATCGGGGAGGCCGTGGGTATCGTGGCCGCGCAAGCGATCGGCGAGCCGGGGACACAGCTCACTATGCGCACCTTCCACATAGGAGGCGTGGCAGGAGGCGGCGACATTACGACAGGACTTCCGCGCGTGGAGGAAATCTTTGAATCGCGCCCGCCAAAATGGAAAGCCGTGGTTGCTGACGCGGACGGCATCGTCAGCGAAATCGCGATTGATGGCCGCGAACGCATTCTGAAAATCCAACCCTTGGGCAAAGATGAGATCAGAGAAGTTCGCGCGCCGCAAAACTCAACCATCCTGGTGACTACGGGTATGGAAATAAAGCGTGGCATGGTGCTGACTGAGGGACACGCCGACCTCAAAGACCTGTTCCGTTTTGCGGGCAAACAGGCAACCGAGCGCTACATCGTGCGCGAGGTGCAGAAGATTTACTCTCTCCAGGGAGCGCCCATCCATGATAAGCACGTGGAAGTGATCGTGCGCCAGATGTTTTCGCGCGTCCGCATCAAGGATGCGGGGGATACTGCATTTACCCCGGGCGAGGTGATTGAAAAGCAGGAATTCCGCCGCATGAACCGCAAGATGGCGCGGCAAGGCAAACAGGCGGCAAAAGCCGTGCAGTTGATCATGGGCATCACACGCGTAGCACTGTCCACGTCCAGCTTCCTTTCTGCCGCGTCGTTCCAAGAAACCGCACGCGTGCTGATAGACACGGCGATCCGCGGCCGCAAAGACGACTTGCGAGGCCTGAAAGAAAACGTCATCATCGGCCGCCTCATCCCCGCCGGCACTGGATATCGCAAAACAACCTGATGGTTGTTGACAGTCCATATCTTCACGTTACAATAACCACATGGCAAAGAAGTCAATGACTACTGACGATCTCGCACGATTTACAGCGCAGGAGTTTGCGGCTGTGCGAAAAGAGATGAGCGGGCTTGCGACTGAAATGGGCGGTCTCGCGACCAAAGAATCCGTGCGTCTGCTGGATGAAAAAGTGGACAACGGCTTTGCCGCCATCCGCCATGAAATGCACGAAAACACCCGCGTCATCCTCGCGGCGATAGAAACCGTAGAATACACCAAACTCCGCATCCGCCTGGACACACTTGAGACCCGTGTGGATACTATTGAACGCACGGGAAAGAAATAACACAATTCGTTTCGCACAATAAAACGCCCCGACGATACGTCGGGGCGTTTTATGATGTCTTTGCTCTTCCACTTGAATTAGCACTCTAACTGCAACTTTCATTTGTTCAAGAATACGTGATTTGGTGTTTTGAATTTCAAGCGCTTTCGTTCTCTGTTGTTGAGCCGAGAAACTGCGTGCGTAAGTTCTCTCGGGGTGATGAGATTGAAGTCAAGGGATTTGGGGAAATACTGACGGAGCAGTCCATTGGTATTCTCGTTGGTGCCGCGTTCCCACGCATGGTACGGATATGCAAAATAGATGGTCATGCCTGATCTCTCCTCCAAACGCTCCCAGTCGCTGAACTCTACGCCGTTGTCCAGGGTGAGTGTCCTGCGCTTCTTTATCTCCCATCACAGGGGTCGCACTACGCGGCACTTTTTCTTTTTCAGCTAAGTATACACTAACAAACGATCGTTTGTTAGTGTATACTTAGTGTTTGGGGCGCTCTTGGCATCGGCTATTGCTGGTTTGTGCATAAACGCCGTTGCCTGCAATGGCTTATTTGTTTATACTTACGCCCATATGGCGCGCAAAAAAACCCTGAAGAAACGCAAAATAAGTGCAGATGAAGACGCCGGACGAACACCGTGGCACGCAAGCGTTGCCGATGACACGAAAAAGGCCATCTTGGCGATCGCCGCTTTTATTTTGGCGATATTGTTACTGTTGAGTTATCTGGGTAAAGGCGGGCTCGCGGGACATGGGATGTATCGTCTGCTCTCGGCACTCCTCGGAAGCGGATATTTTTTTGCGCCTATCGTCTGCGTGCTTATGGGTTTCTCGTTTCTCTTCGGATCCGAGAGAAAATTGGTTGCGCCCACAGCCGTGGGCGGCACGCTGTTTCTCTTTTCATCGCTCGGCATTTTGAATATTATGTTCGGGTCGGGAACAGGAGGCATCATCGGCGGTACTGTCAGCGTACCCCTGCTTAAACTTTTTGACTTCTGGGCAGGACTGGTGCTTGGGCTGGGGCTTTTTATTACATCCCTATTTCTGGTGTTTGATATTCCCCTGTGGTGGAAACGCGCACAGAACGATGATGAAGATGTAGAAGAAACACCTGCACAGGAAGCAAAACCCGCAGTGCTTGCAGGCGAACAGGATACAGGACTGATGTCTCGCGTAGAAGCCATGATTGCAGGACGCCTTGCCAAGCCCCTAGATATGGCGGAACCTCCTCCCGTGCCTGCACCCGTTGGAAGCGATGCTTCCAACGCCATACCCGCTTCCGCAGATGACGAAGGGATCGTGCCCGTGAAAAGCCGTGCCCCAAAGACGCGCTACAGAAAGCCACCGTTTGATTTACTGCAGGGAGATAAGGGCACGCCAAGTTCCGGCGACATTCGCGCCAATGCAAACATCATTAAACGGACGCTGGAGAATTTCGGCATTATGGTGGAGATGGGAGAGGTGTCCATCGGCCCCACGGTTACGCAATACACGCTCCGGCCCGCAGAAGGCGTGCGTCTTTCCAAAATCGTCGGCCTCAACAGCAACCTCGCACTGGCGCTCGCCGCTCCATCGCTCCGCATAGAAGCACCTATCCCTGGCAAATCACTTGTCGGCATTGAAGTGCCCAATCGCTCTATAGCCCTGGTGGGTCTGCGCTCCTTGCTGGAACAGCACGCCATTCAGGACGCACCCCAGCCCCTGACAGTAGCGCTCGGACGTGATGTCACCGGCTCGCCGGTGTACGCCGATTTGGCACGCATGCCTCACCTCCTGGTTTCCGGCTCAACCGGATCTGGCAAATCAGTATCCATCCATTCGCTTGTCTCTTCATTGCTATACCGCAATGGCCCCGAGACCTTGCGATTTATCATGGTGGACCCCAAACGCGTGGAACTTTCCATATATAACGATATTCCGCATCTGCTCACCCCCGTCATTACTGACGCCAAAAAAACCATTCAGGTTCTGCGCTGGGCAAGCAAAGAAATGGATCGGCGGTATGATTTGCTGTCCGGTTTTCATGCGCGGGACATTATCAGTTACAACGCCGGTATCGGCAAAGACGCGGACCGAGAGCCATTGCCATATACCGTCATTATCATTGACGAGCTCGCCGACCTCATGGCGGTATACCCGCGCGAGGTAGAGGCCTCTATCATACGCCTGGCGCAGATGGCGCGCGCCGTGGGTATCCACCTCATTGTCGCTACCCAGCGTCCGTCCGTGGAAGTCATCACCGGCCTCATCAAGGCCAACATCACCTCGCGCATTGCATTCCAAGTTGCGTCCCAGATTGATTCGCGCACTATTCTTGACACGGCAGGCGCGGAAAAATTGTTGGGCAACGGCGACATGCTGTTTCTCGCAGGAGACACCGCGCGCGCGCGGAGAATTCAGGGCGCATATGTATCCGAGCAGGAAGTGAAGAAAGTCGTCGCATTTTTGCATGATACTGCGCCCGAGCCAGAGTATGAGCATGAAGAAGATATGTTTGCCGGAAGAGCAGAAGGGGGGCATGGAGAGCATGACATGCTCTCCATGGGACTGGCCGATGATGCCGACCTGGGCGACAACGACCCCCTGTATGATGAAGCGCGCGGTCTGGTGATAGATGCGGGCAAAGCATCCGCGTCATATCTTCAGCGACGGCTTCGGGTCGGATACGCGCGCGCGGCGCGTCTCCTGGACGTGCTTGAGAACAAAGGCGTCATCGGCCCTGCGGACGGCGCCAAGCCGCGGGAAGTGTATAGCGCATCGCAGGCAAGCGCGCCTGCGGACATTATTGAAAGTTGATATGACATCCGAACTCGGCACGGCATTGAAAACGCGGCGGGAAGCACTCGGCATGGACGTGGATGATTTGGCGCGCGCGGCGCACATCTCGGCCCAATCTATCCGCGCGCTTGAAGAAAGCGGCTACCGCCATTTTCCGGCAAAAGTATACGCCCAAGGCGCCGTGCGCCGCATGTCGCACGTGTTTGAAAGCAATGACGGCGAAATGCTCATTGCATTGCTCAACCGCGAGTGGCCCCAGGATATCGGGGAAGCAACCTATCACACGACACCACCCTCGCGACATCTGCGTACTATCGGATGGGCGCTCACGCCGCGGAAAATCAGTATCCTGACCGTGGGTATTTTTTCCCTTTTTCTCCTGGGATTTTGGGGAGTGCGTGTCTTTCTGTTTACCCTGCCCCCCGTGCTCGCCGTGGAAAGCCCTGCGCCATACACGCGCGTCTCTGCTCCGGTGATCACCATAGCTGGCGCCACGGAAAAAGAAAGCCGTTTGACCGTAAACGGACGAGAAATCGCTGTTGGTGAAGGCGGAAATTTCAACGCCGAAATAGAGTTGCCGCTGGGAGTGAATGAACTGCGGTTTGCGAGCCAGAGCCGTTTTGGAAAAACGAGCGAAGAAATACGATATGTGTTGGTGGAATAAAATTTTTACTTACTATAGCCGATAGTATGACAGAAAAAACAGCAGACAAGTTGGATAAGTCAAAACTCCTGGAATCCACGGTCAAGGCGATTCAGGAAAAATACGGCGAGGGCGCCATTATGAAACTCGGCGCCGTGCGCAGAGTGGATGTGGATGTCATTCCCACGGGATCCATTTCCATAGACCTGGCGCTGGGTGTGGGCGGCGTGCCGCGGGGCAGAATCATAGAGATTTTCGGCCCCGAATCATCGGGCAAGACCACGCTGTCCCTCCACATTGTGAAAGAAGCCCAGCGAAAGGGTGGGCTTGCCGCGTTTGTGGACGCCGAACATGCATTGGATCCTGAATACGCGCGACGCATCGGCGTGAACGTGGACGACCTGCTCATTTCCCAGCCCGACAACGGCGAGCAGGCGCTGGAAATCGTGGAGTCGCTGGTGCGCTCCAATGCGTTGGATGTTATCGTCATAGACTCGGTCGCGGCGCTCACCCCTCGCGCAGAAATAGAAGGAGAGATGGGGCAACAGCACGTGGGATTGCAGGCGCGCCTCATGTCGCATGCGCTCCGCAAGCTGACCGCGATCGTCGCCAAAAGCCGCACGGTCGTCATTTTTATCAATCAGATCCGCATGCAAATTGGCGTGTTTTATGGCAATCCCGAGACCACGCCGGGCGGCAAGGCGCTCAAGTTTTACTGCTCGGTGCGCATTGATATCAGACGAGCGGCACAGCTGAAAAAAGGGGACGAGATCATCGGCAACCGGACCAAAGTAAAGATCGTAAAAAATAAAGTAGCGCCGCCGTTCCGCACCGCGGAATTTGATATTTATTATAACGAGGGGATTTCCACGGAAGCGGACATTCTCAACACGGCGCTCGCTATGGATATTGCCAAGAAAACAGGCAACACCTTGAGCTATGATGCGACCAAACTCGGCGTGGGTTTTGACGCGGCAAAGAATTTCCTCAAAGAAAATACCAACGTTCGCGACGAGATGGCAAAAAAAATCCGCGAAACAATCAGCGAAAAACAATAACGTTGAGGGCAAAGCACCCGTGGGAATTTGAAACACCGTTTCAAATGTCCAAAAAGTGCCATGCTGCCGAGCGCGGGCAACGTCGGCAGCGGGTCACCGCGTCGTGAAAGGGACGAGCGCCAAGAAGCGGGCGCGCTTGACCGCATGTGCGAGCTTACGCTGATGGCGCGCGCACAGTCCCGATTTTCTGCGCGTATAAATCTTGCCTTGCACGCTCATAAACTGCCGCAATGCTTCGGCATTTTTATAATCAATCACGTCGCGATTGGTCGTGCAAAAGGCACACTGTTTTTTGGTCTGCTGTTGCATATGCTAAAAAGGTATGTCTTTTATATCTATCTCCTCGCCCTCTTCTGCCAGATCAATCACCGGCATGATGGGTTCTGGAGCGGCCGTCGGCGGGGAGGGACGTTGTCCGCCATCGTTCCACCCGCTGGCATTGCCTCCCTGCGGACGCTGTCCTGCAGATGGGGCCCCACCCTGCGATTTTGGCCCCAGCTGTATCTGTTCGGCGACAACTTCGGTGCGGGAGTGTTTGCCGCCCTGTGGGTCTTGCCAGTTCCGTGTCTGCAGGCGTCCCTCTACCAAAATAGAACTGCCCTTATGCAGATACTGGGTGATGATCTCGGCCTGCCTGCCCCACGCAACAATACTGTGGAATTCCGCGACATCCTGCTTCTGTCCTGACTTGTCGGTAAAGCGGCGGTTGGTCGCCACGCCAAAAGAACACACTGCCTGTCCCCCTGCCGTTTGCCGCAGTTCCGGATCGCGCGTTAGATTGCCGAGAATGAATACCTTGTTGAGATACATAAAAGTACCGCGTCCTACTTCCCGAGTATTTCTTCCAACTTTTTATCCAACGCCTCAAAGTCCAATTTTTCTCCCTGATCTTCCTGCTCGCGCGGCACTTCGGGTCCTGGCGCTCCGGCGACTGGCACGGGTCTCCCGCCTCCTGGCGCAAATGTCCGGAGTATGGGACGGCGCGTTTCTATCTCTTCTTCCACGATGAGGTGGCGCAGTACCTCCGGCATTTCTTTTGTTTTTTTGTCCAGACCTGCCACCGCCGCAGGAACACTGGCAAACGTAGTCCACCCAAAATACGCATTGCGCTCTTTTTTGACGGGGTAGGCGAGGCGGCGCTTCTTGGGCGGTTCAACACGGCGGATAGCGCCCTTCTGTTCCTCAATCAATGCTGAAATTTTTCCGGCCACACCCAACACATCCTCTTCCGGCAGGGCAGGGGAGAGCAGATACGCCAATTCGTAGTTTTTTGCGTCAGTATCCATTGCTCCAATGGTATAGAAAATGGCCCTCTTCCACAAGATTGACTTTATATGTCTTTTGTGTCAAGACCTACTGTTTAAATTTTAAATTCTATCACGTCGCCGTCCTGAACCACATATTCCTTGCCCTCGGTGCGAAGCCACCCCAACTCCCGAGCACGCGCATATGAACCCGCCTCCAGCAGTTTGTCGTATCCGATCACTTCGGCGCGGATAAATTTCTGCTCAAAGTCGGAATGGATCGCGCGTCCGGCGCGGGGTGCCGTAGATCCTATGGGTACGGTCCACGCACGCGTCTCGTCCTCACCAGTCGTAAAGAATGTCATCAGGCCAAGTGTCGCGTATCCCGCCCGAATGAGGTGCGTGAGGCCGCTTTCCACAAGGCCGAGCGCTTGTAAGTATTCGCGATACTCCTCGTCCTCCAGTGCAGAGAGTTCTGACTCTATCTGTGCCGAGATTGCCGCATACGATGCAGAGCCGATTTTTTTCGCAAGATCCAGCGGCGGCTTCCATCCGTCGTGCAATTGCTTTTCTGACACATTGAAAATATAAATGCACGGCTTGGCGGTGAGTAGTTGCACCATGGCGAGCTGGCCGGACAAAACCGCGTCTGCGGAGAGAAGCGCACCGGTTTTAAGATGGGCATCTGCGCGTTCCAGCCATACCCCCTCTACCACGGCTTCTTTTTTGCCTGCCTTTATTTCTTTGTGCAGGGATTCCAGACGATTTGCCACGGTCTCCATGTCTTTCAGGATCAGTTCGTATTCCAGCACTTCTATATCAGCGACGGGATTCGGCGCTCCCGCCACATGTGTAATATCGGGGTCTTCAAACACCCGCACGACTTGGGCAATCGCATCCGTGTCTCGGATATGGGAGAGAAACTTATTGCCCAGTCCTTCGCCTTCGGCAGCCCCCTTGACGAGCCCCGCGATGTCCACAAATTCTACAATCGCCGGTACGGTCTTTTCGGAATGCGACAGTTCGGTGAGCCGTGCCAGCCGCTCATCTGGTACGCTCACTACCCCCACGTTGGGCTCAATGGTACAAAACGGATAATTGGAAATATCAACCTTTTTGCGAGTAAGGGCATTAAACAGGGTTGATTTCCCCACATTGGGCAGACCGACAATCCCGATCTTCAGTTTGGTACTCGACATGATTCAGCGTTAACGGCATGTAGCCGTATACTTCAAGCTTTTCCTGCGTGCCGACGACCCGGTCAAGCACATTCAGGATTATTGCCTTTTTCGCTACAAAATTCAAGTCACAGAGAGTTCGCGTTGCCGCCCCGATGACTTAAAAGCGCTACCCGAAGCGGAGCAGTGCCTTATTTGTTTCCGGTTGCGCAACAGGCAGGATTCGGGATATACTGGCAACAGCAATTCAATAGACCCGAAAGGGATATGGACGGCTTCAGCCGCCGGCTTGGCGGTGGGCTTTGTGTTCCGATGACCAAAAAAGATGCAGAGTTATTGCTTAAAATGTAAAGAGACGGCAAACGATCCCGACGATTTGCATTGTCGTAGAAAATTAGTTGCTGAAGTTAAACACCTACTATCACAAGGTGGATTGGAAGAAGCTGAAAATCTGGTTTCCAACGCTCAGTTTGACATAGAGTGGAAAAGAGAAATGTTTAAACGTTTTTCTTCAGAACTAGTAAGGCAGCGCGGGCTAGCTGGATGGGAGGTGTACTTTAAGAAGGTTGAACAAGATAAGGAGGCCGCCAAGAGAGGACAAGTGTCCCTATCTCTTCTTGCGAACAAATACGCGATATCAGTGACGGAACTCGTTAACTCTGAAGGCCCAACGCCGTTAACCATGATTTTGCTTAGAATAGAAGCTAAGGAGGTTCTTGAGGAAACCGTACTGCAATTACTTGAACAGGAATCTAAATTCTATATATTAGCGAGATATTATTTTCAAGTATACGAAGAATCCGGCGGTATGGAGACGGGTGATTCTTGGCATCTTGCGAAAGCATGTAAGTTCCTTAGAAAAGATAAAAAGGCAGATAGCGTCATTAAAATTACTAAAGAATTCTCAAGTCGGGACATTATATCTCCAAAAGCTGATACGGCAGTTTTCACAAGTAGAGCGGGGGCATTTAAGGATCTATTTAGGTTTCGTGAGGCAAAAATCGCCGCACACGAGGCTATCGCTTTATCAGACCTTTTTTTATTACACAAAAGTGATTATCCTTACAATGTTCTTGGGGCAATAGCTTATGCGGAGGGGGATTACGACACGGGTAGTGAATACTTTTCAGAAGCAATCCGTTTGGGCGCAAGTCGGAAGAGTGTTGACAACGAGATACGCAAAATTATAAATCAATCCAATCCAAAGACAGTAAATGACATCGTCGACTACCTTCTCAACAAAGACGGCGAAAGATACGCATGGGCAGAAAAATTTAGGGTAATTAGTAAATAATGGAGCATGTTTTGCGCCACAAAGAAACGATCCAATACCTGCCGAGGGGAGAGGTATAAGCATTTGCACCAAAAGGATTTGAGGTCTATTATTCTATAATAATGATGACAAAACAATACATTATTTATCTGGTCGTCGGTATGATACTTCTCGTTTTGCAGTAGTTGGTTGGTATGCGTTCAGATATCGCTCGTGCGTCAAGAGGATTGTTTATGAGCCGACAAGGGAAGACAAAAATGCCGGCGGTGGGTTCTACGGCGCGTTGCACTCGCAGGACAAAGGAGATTATTATGTCTTTGGCGTGTTGAAATACAAGACGTCAAATGACGCAATGCGTGCATGCGTATGGAAGTAGTTATGAATCTGTCCGTTCGCCGAAAAATATTTCTTATCGGATCGGGATTTTTAATCCTGATCATTGGTATTTGGATTGGTTCGCAGGGGGGTGCAAGATACGCGGCAATTTCGTCTCAATCTTCTGTTGACCGACAGTCATCCAATCCGCTCTTTTCCGGTGATGGAAAAGATGTTTCTGTCCCTACGGGAGATTCTTTCCGAGTAACCCGAGTGATAGACGGCGATACGATTGAGTTGGAAAACGGCGAGCGGGTGCGCTATGTCGGCATTGATACGCCGGAGACCGTTGATCCGCGCAAGCCCGTGCAGTGCTTCGGCGTGGAGGCCTCCAAAAAGAACAAAGAGCTCGTGGAGGGCAAATCAGTACGGCTTGAGCGAGATATCACGGATAGAGATAAATATAACCGGCTCCTGCGCTACGTCTGGGTCGGCGATACTTTCATAAATCTCGCTTTGATAGAGGAAGGATACGCCCAATCCTACTCCTATCCACCAGACATCAAGTATCAAGGTCAGTTTGTTGAGGCACAGAGGCAGGCACGAGAAACAAACAAGGGCTTATGGGGTGGATGCGCCAGCGAGACAGCGTCTGTCGTTATCCCTCCGATTACGCCATCGCAAGATACTACAAACGACTCTTGTGTTATCAAGGGCAACATAAGCGCATCCGGCGAGAAAATATACCATCTCCTTGGCTGTGGTTCATATGCGAAGACGCAGATTGACACCGGCAGAGGCGAGCGGTGGTTTTGCTCCGAGCAAGAAGCCCAATCAGCCGGATGGCGTCGGGCGTTTAATTGCAATTAGATCACATGGGGCGATCTGCCAAGAGCAGGAAAACGGCTTCCGCTCCCATTTCGTCTTTTCCAACCTTCTCCATGACTTACGGGAAGCATGGAGAAATACCACGGCGAACTTATCGTTTCCGAGAATCTTCAGCAAAATTACGACCGATATGTCCACGGGGTTTGTTTGTGATGCATGATTGGAGTACATTGGGTGCAGGCATGGATGATCTGATTGATGGATTTTATCGTTCTTCTTCCGGAATCGTGGACGGACACACGGTTGATTTGTCACGCGTTGATGTTACGCATCCGTGGGCGCTCGGCGTCTCCTGCCTCCTCCTCATTGAACGCCAGCAATTCACGGACAAACGAGTAATTCTGCCGATGGATGAGGGAACACTCCAGTATCTCAAACGAATGCGCTTTGACGAGAGGTTAAAAGAACTGGGATATATGGATGCGGTAGACCGCTTCTCATCCATTGCGATTGAGGAGCGGGAGGATTTGAATGTGCAGGAAATAACCCATTGCCGATATGTGGACGAATTCAACGCGCGTCTCGGACGTTTTGAAAGAATGTTTCGGAATTTCGGTCTCAATGATCAGGATGCCAAACGGGCGCTTGTGATATTCGGTGAGCTCGGCAACAATGTCTTTGATCACAACTTGGGGAATTGGCCGACGAATTTCAGCGGCTCAATAGTGATTGCTCAAAACTATCCCTCGTTCAAACGCATTGAGTGCGCGATAGGCGACGCCGGCGTGGGGTTTCTCGGGTCCTTGCGAGCGGCATTTCCTGAATTGAAAGATGATATCGCCGCCATACAAAAAGGCCTGAAGGGATATACGGGAAGGATCGGCGAAGACCGCGGCAACGGACTCCAGACCATCCAAAATTGGACAATAAAAGATTTTCATGGCATACTCAACATCCATTCGGGAGGCGGCCTGGTGCAGGTGGATGAGCAAGGGATACAGACAAAAGAAGTGATGCCTGTGGTAGGGACCATAGCCCAATTCGTGATATATTATACATGATCCATATGGTGCTTGAACTCAAGAAATTCGGAAAGATACTCAACAGCCGCGCGTCAGGACGCGAGGCGGTTTTGCGCGCCCGCCAGATCGTCAACGGAGAAAAAGACACATCGGATGACTTGATCTTGGATTTCAGCGAGGTGGGCGTGGTAACTCCGTCATTTGCCGACGAATTCATCAGCGGCCTCAAGAAGCAGTACCCGCACAAAAAACTGAATATCCGCGGCGCCGAGGGAAACAAGGTTCTTCAAGACGTGCTCAACCTTGTTGAACAAAAAGGCGTGCCGTCATAGATGCTTGGCGCTTTGAAGCCAATGCTGATATGTTGCAAGCTACTTGTGGGGCGTCAGCTCTATCCGGCTAAGGCATAAGCTGAAGGCAAGCACAACAAAACCACCGCTCTCGGGCGATGTTTTTGTTGGTGATGGGGATAACACGGTTTGTCGTTTTTTGAGGACGAGCATACGATTGGTGCATGAAAATCATCCTCGTCGCCACTGACAACCGCGGCAAAAATCTGGTGTTTGTTTCGGATACCCTGCGGGCGTATTCGCTGTCGGAAGCGGTCAATTTGGCGCGGGAGGGAAAAATTGAAAACGTCTATCCGGTCAAAAAGAAGACAGGCGTTTACCTCCGTAGCAGTCAGGCCACTCCTGCAAAGGAGCAATTAGATCGGCTTTCTATCTCTTCCCATCGGCTTTTTTCTCTTGCGGACAGTGTGAATTATGCGGGAACAACGCCTGCGGTGGGTGATTATCTGCGACTATATGCCGGGGTCTTGGTGCGTCACGAGCCATATATCCGCATGAAAGGACGTCCCGATGTCGCCAAAAAAGTTGTAAAGACAAAACTGCAACCGCACAGAGAGCTTATCTTTGCCGCGGCAAAGAAGTTTGATGTAGACCCACACCTCTTGGGAGCCATCATTATTGACGAGATTGTGCGGATGAATCCGTTTGAAAATACTGCCAATAAATTAGCTACGTTTTTTGTCGGTAAAAACACGTCCGCGGGGGTCGCACAAGTCAAAATGGAAACCGCTCGCGGGCTTATCATGGCCGGCTACTATAACCCCGATCCAAAGGACAATAAACTCTCGCCGGAAAATATTCAAAAGACATCACGGGCATACCTCTATGCCTATGTGCAGGAACCAAAACACAGCATCTTGTTTGCCACCGCGAGAATGCGCGCGCTTACGGACGAATGGAAAAGATTTGTGGACCTTCGCAAGCGACCGGAGATCATTGCGACGCTTTATCATCTGGAGCGCAAGGACCCTCGCATGCATCCAGAACCAAACGATCGGGGGCTACAGATCGTGAACGAATTCTCTCTACTTGCTAAAGAGTGGTTACACTGATATATGTCCCACATGTCCGAAGGTATGAGAAATGCATTTGCCGGCTTCGGCCTCATTATGTTTCTGCTCATTACGGCATTTGTCGTGATGGTGATGTGGAAATTTCCGATCCATCAATTCAATTTATGGAGATTGGGAAGGAATTTCAGAGCGGTGGAATCGTATCACCCCGAGGATTCAAAATACTTGTTAAGCGTGGGGGACTTCGGGAACCTTTTTCGTGCCACATCCAATGGTTGCGATTATTTGGTCGGAGAAGTGCGTAGTGGAAAGGGATCCCAAGAAGATATTGCGCGCCACTATACTGATCTTTTCGTCAAAGCATTTGATAACTCGGAGCCGGTTCCTGCGGAGCTTCATTTTTTTAATGATGAAAACTGGATGGATCCATACGACTGGTCACGTTGGCGGGATCAGGCGGAGCCATACGCCGGCACCGGGGCCGCGAGAGGCGTACTCTATATGGTTTTTGCGCGGCAGACCGATTATCCCCCCGACGGCGACATCAGGTGTCATTAAATTTTTTGTCGGTGGGGATAAGTTTGTTTGCGACGGTTTCTCAACGCGGGATATAATGGCGCTAATGGATAAATCTCTGTTGTACTATGCATGGTCATATCACAAAAGTATCACTCTTTCCGTTTCGTATAGCACACGCAGGGCTGGCCGCCATTATTGTACGCGCGCGCTGTAAATCAAAGCTTCAGACATCAGATAGCACAGATG
>CAYIBQ010000008.1:0-22118 GCA_964361695.1 uncultured Candidatus Saccharibacteria bacterium
CATCAATCGCGGGATCGTCGCGCGGGGGATGGAGCATGGGGCGAAAAATCGCGGCAGGTCTGCTCGTTCTGTCCGTCGCTGTGCCGCTTGTTTTCTGGAGCGTCAGAAAGACCGATTACGTACAGCACAACGCCGCGCTTCAGCGTTTGACCAACTACTCATTCAGCGAGGGCACAATTCAAGATCGTTTCCTCATCTGGAAAATGTCTCTGAAGGGTGTCATGGAGCGCCCGATACTGGGCTGGGGACAGGAAAATTATTATCTGGTGTTTCAGAAATACTATGAACCGGGGCTGTTTGGCGCCGAGGCGTGGTTTGACCGTTCCCACAACGTATTTCTTGACTGGGCAGTGCACGCGGGCCTGCCGGGGCTGGGCGCGTATCTGGGCATTCTCGGCATTGCTATTTGGCAGATTGTAGTCGCGATGCGCCGCGACCGGTCTGTATTTTTCACAGGACTTGCCCTATTGGGGCTTTTCGCCACCGATTTTTTCCAGAAACTTTTCGTTTTTGACAACTTCAGCTCGTACCTGCTCTTTTTTGCCTTTCTTGCGTACGCAGAATACATTAGCGCAACACACAGCCCGCATCCTGTATCTGCAGTGGAGCGGCGTACGCACGGAATACCGTATGGCGCGATAACGGCTACAGTATTCATCGTGATGGTGGCGATCTGGGGATGGTGGGCAAACATCAAGCCGCTCCGGCAATCGCAGGCGCTCATCCGCGCCTTGCAGTTGGTTCGCGCCAATGCTGGTGTGAAAGAAGTAGAAGCCGCATTTCAGGATGCTCTTGCCTACCGGAGTTTTGGTGACACCGAGACGCGCGAGCAATTGGGTAATCTGGCCCGTACTATTGCGGGCAATACTGCAGGGTCCGCGGAAGACCGCATCCGCTTTACCGATTTTACACTCGCGGAATTACGCAAAGAGACCAATCATCCTGCGGCTGATGTAAAGCACGTGCTTTTTATATTGAGTATCCTCATCCAGGCACTGCCGCTGGACCAAAAATATGTGGTGGAGGCCAATGCTCTCGCCCAGGAGGCGCTGAAAAAAAGTCCTACCAAACAACCGGTATATTTTGAAGTCGCTCAATTACATCTTGCACAAAATCAAGTTGATCGGGCGCTTGAACTTCTGCATCGCGCCTGGCAACTGGCGCCCCAGTGGCGCCTGCCCGCAGGGCATGTCTGGACCATTGCCATCTTTGCCGGCAAAGCCGACGTCATCGAGGAAGTAAAAAAAGTATGGACGCTCAATGATTTTGATGAAGGGGCGCTCCTGGGCATCAGCAGGGCGTATCAGCAGACCGAACATCTGGAGAGCGCCCGCGAGGTCTATGCGATACTCGTAAAAAAATATCCGTCCAATCCTCAATATCACGCGACATATGCCGCACTGCTTGCTCAAGCGGGTATGCGGCAAGAGGCACGGGCGCATGTGGAGGAAGCCATACGCTTGAATCCCGCATTTGAGCAGGAAGGAAAAGCGTTTTTGCAGACCCTCTAGTCAACAACTACCCCCCCCAATATCGCCCCAATGATGTGTGCGTGCCCTCGCACGAACGCATCCGCGTCCGTGGTGTTTTTTCCTTCCGCACCAATGGTTTTGACGACAAGCGATCCCTCTTCTGTCGCGATCATAAGCGGATGCCCGGTATCTTTCCACACCAGCCCCGGTCGGCTTGTGGGTGGCATATTCGGTATCCAATCCGCGGATTCTATGCGCAGGCGTACGCTCCTGCCATTATGCGCCCATGGCGTCCACGTGCCTGGCCACGGATGAAATGCGCGGATCATGCGTTCTATTGCGTCTGCTGTTTTTTTCCAGTCAATTTTTCCGTCTTCCCGGGTAAGAATTTTTGAATACGTCGCTTGCGATTCGTCCTGCGGCACGGAATGTATGTCACGCGCAATCCATGCAGGGAGCATATCAGCCAGAAGCACCGCGCTCTGACGAGCCAATTCATCGTGCAGTCCACTGTATGTCGTGTGTCGTGTTATCCGGGTTGTGTGCCGTTGCACAACGATCTGCCCATGGTCCATCTGGGCGTCCATCTCCATAATGGTAACGCCGGTTTCCGTATCGCCGTGGAGTATAGCGTACTGGATGGGAGCCGGACCCCGCCATCGCGGCAGAAGTGACGGATGGATGTTGAGAGCGCCGAGGCGGGGCAGGGAAAGAATTTTCTGCGGGATGATCTTCCCATATGCCGCGACGATAAACAGATCTGCGGAGGGAATTTCTTTGGTAAATACCCTAGGATCCAGGCGTTTGGGCTGAAATACGATAAGGCCAAGGCGCTCGGCGGCGACTTTGACCGGCGTGGGCGTCAGGATATTTTTCCGTCCCGCCGGCTCGTCCGGCCGTGTTACGATGCCCGCGATTTCGTATCCGTTTTGAACGAGCATTTCCAGCGTTGGCACGGCAAAATCCGATGTGCCAAAGAAAATAATTTCTACATCCCACTTCTCCATTTTATTTTTTCTGCGTAGCGGGAGACATATCAATTAGTTCCTCCGCCTTATCAATAAACAGCGTGCCGTCCAGGTGATCCAATTCGTGTTGGACCACACGGGCAAAAAATCCCGCACTGCCGCGCGTAAATTTCTTGCTGTACTCATCCAGCGCCTCCACGGTAATTTTTTCATACCGTTTTACCGGCCCGAATTTTCCGGGTACCGAGAGGCATCCTTCGGCTTCTGCCGTCATCCGGCGCGCTTTATTTTTCACTACTGGATTTATAAAAACATAATATTTCCAGGGACGTTTTTGATACGGCTCGTCCTCTTTTTCTTCGGGACTTTCTTTTTTGCGTCGCTTCCAACCGCTTTTTTCCGCGCGGTCTATTTCCTCGGCTTCTTCGGATACGATAAACAAGCGGAGCGAGTGTCCCACTTGGGGTGCTGCCAGACCCACGCCGTCAGGTGTGCCTGCGAGCGTGGCTTTCATGGCGCTAATAAGATGTTGCATCTCGGTCGTGCGAATATCTCCTGCCGGAATCTCGGATGCATGTCTGCGCAGGATTTTCTGCGGCAGGGTGACGAGAGGGAGGATGGCGCTATGTTTTGGCATGGTCCTTGTTTATTTTCTTTTTCTTTGTGGTCTTACGTTTCTTCTTGCGGCGTTTGGCTTCTGGTCTCTGGGGCTTGTCGCGCAGAGCCGCAAAAAAATATCTGCCGTGCGCTGACTGTGGCAAATCACGCTTTTCCAAAACGCGGCGGGCGAGTGCGCGCAAGTCAGATTCGTAATAACGCTTGGCAATGCCCAGATATGCGGCAAAGCGCTTCTCCTCTCCCAGCATGCGGGAAAGGTCGTCGGCAAGCAAATGCTCGCGGGAGTGGAGTTTTTTGTCCGGTGTCAGACGCATACCCAAACCACCCCCTATCGTCCCTGCCTTCGCAGGAGCGTAAACACGGTACGGAGCATAATGAGAAGATCCAGGGTAAACGACCGATTTTTTACATAATACAAATCATACTGCATTTTTTCCGGCGCATCCTGTACCGCCGCATCGTCTTCCATGTTGATCTGCGCCCATCCGCTCAAACCGGGAGGCACCAGCAGGCGTATTTCATAAAACGGCACTTTTTCTTTGAGCCCGGCCACATACTCGGGCCGCTCGGGGCGGGGGCCGACAAACGACATGTCGCCTTTCAGGATATTGATGAGTTGGGGTAGTTCGTCCATATAGCTTGCCCGCAGAAATTTTCCTACGCGTGTATATACTCCCGCTTCGTTTTTGGTACTCTCGGCATCCGTCGCAGGCGCTGTGGTACGATAGGTGGAGCGGTATTTGAGAAGCATAAACGGCTTGCCGTTTCTGCCCGCGCGCTGTTGGCGGAAGAATACCGGGCCCGGAGCTTCTATGAAAACGGCAAGCGCGATGAAGGGAAACGTCACCATGCCCGCGATCCCGACGGCGAGCGACAGCGCGATGTCCATGCCGCGCTTGGCAAATTCATAGCTCCGCTTGCGCATGCCGATCAGATTTTCTAAAAACCATGCCTCGCCGATGAGCGAAAGCGGTATCTTACCCGTGAGCATTTCATGGAACGGGGCGAAGTCCATGGTCGTGACACCCATGGGGATCACGGAAAAAAGCGCTTTCAGCACGGTGCGATCTCCTTTCATTTCGGGTGACACGATGATAATCTCTGCCCGTAGATCGCGGATAGCGTGGGGAAATTTTCCAGGATCAAGGATGAGATGGGGAAGGGGGGGCAGAGACGCCGGAGCGGGGGATGTCTCTGCAGACATGAACCCTACTGGCCGCTGGCCCAGCTGGGGATGCGACAGAAGGTAATCGGCCAACTGGGCGGTCTCGGCATTGACGCCGAGAAACAACACGCGCGTCGCACCTGTCTGCACGACAAACAGATTGAACACCGAGCGCCATATGAAAATAAAGAGTGTTGAGAGAAGAGCGATGAACAAGAGATTGCGGCGCGGCTCAATGGTAAAAAACGGGAACAGATAAAACACGACAATCGCGAGAATCGTGTTTGCGGCCATGACTTGCAAAAGACGGTAGAGAAAAATGCGGCGGTTGCGCGCGAAACGGATTTCATAAAATCCGAACGATCCGAGGAAAATAAGCCAGAGGGAAAAAATGATGCTGAATGCAGTAAAGTGCGCCGAGAGTTCCTTGTCAAAAAAAAGTCCCTGGTACCGGATGAGGAGTACGGCATAGAGCGCGCCGAACAGGGCGACGAGGTCACCCGCAAGCAGGAACAATACTTTTTTATTGAGCCGTCCGCGAATCATGGTACAAAGAAATCGTGGCCTGCATCATAGCAGAAAAAAGGAAGTTTGTCTCTGTTTTTTTTCGTGCGGCGCTACCCAGACGCTCGCGCATATCGGGCGACACCAACAGGCGGTGGAGCACTTCGCCAAGACTCTTGGCGTCTTTCGGCTCGGTGAGCAGTCCTGTTTCGCCGTTCGTAATCAGGTCAGGAATGCCGCCGACCCGTGAAGCGATTGCGGGAATCCCCGCAGACATCGCCGCCATCAGCGCATACGGCAATCCTTCTTTGAGAGACGGCAGAACAAATATATCAAAGCCAGGCAAGAATCGCGCGGCGTCAGGGACAAATCCCAGGAGAAAGACCCTCTCCTGTAATCCTGCGTCGGCGATGGATTTTTCAAGCACGGGGCGGTCCTCTCCCTCGCCAAGAATAATTATCAAGGTTAAACCTCGATAATTATCGAGGTTTAACCTTGATAATACTTCAATCAGATAGATAAGCCCTTTGTTTTTGGTAAGTTCCGCAATCGTGCCGATGACCACGGTTTCGGAGGAAAGCAGATGGCCGGTCTTCTCTCCGAAAAACAAACGCGCATCCTGCCGTGAGAAGAATGACAGGGGAGCAAGGCCATTGGAAATGAGTGCGAGTTTTCTTTTGGGCAGAAATCGCTTGGCCGCCTCGTAGTCAGAGGTGTTGATGAGGACGACGCGGTCACACAGCATGCAGGTGATCCAACTGATTAAGAAAATTACCGCACGCTGGAACAGGGGGCGATCTTCGCGAAACGGCCATCCGTGGATGGTAAAGACGACAGCGGGTTTAAAAGTAAAAAAGTTTAAAAGTTTAAAGACAAAAACCGCCGTGGCGCCGAGGCCTGCGGCCTTGGGGCTGTTGAGGTGTACGATGTCCGGACGTTCTTTTTTAAGCAGGCGCAGGATGCCTAAAAACGCCCGCCATTCGCCGAGGAGCGCCACGTCTCGTTGTAGTCCGGACAGAGAAATAGTCCGTATGCCCGCATCCCGCAGTTTGGCAAAAAGCGCGCCATTGCCCCCGCCCGCCACCACCGCCTCAAATCCATCTTTTGGAAGATTTGTTGCAATATCATACACATATTGCTGGGCGCCCCCCCAGCTTGACTTGGTAATCAGAAAAAGTATCTTTTTTGGCTCATTTTCAGGTCTATCCATACATCTATTATAACCCGCAATCAGCCAGCCAGGGCATCTTGACAGAAACATAGAAGTAGAGTATAATAGGGTCACCTTGAAACCCCAGACAAAAAGCAGGGTTGAGAGAGGTAGTAGTTCTTTCAAACATACATCACTTCCCGTCATTTCTTTCTTCCAATTTTGGCTATTGCCCGTGAGTTCATGAGAGCGTCCGCAGGATGCTCGCTCGCAGGCAGTAGCGCAGAGGTTGGAGGGACGATCATGAAAGTGCTGCCAGAGGGTGTCACCGACACCCAAATTGTTCAGGATTTTCGCGCCTATGTAAGGTGGGCGCGAGAAAATCCACCGTCGGCGCCGGCACCGTACTCCACGGTCGGTGAATGCGCATCGATTTATTGTTACCTGCATGGCAATGATCATGCCGAGCAGGTTCACTCGGCCGTCTGGGCAGATGTCCATCGGCTCGGGGATAGAGATGTGGTCTTGAGAGCGGTCTAGCAATATGACCGCAAGAAAGGAGGTGATCGTATGATCTAGTTGGCGGGCATGGCTTTTATGAGCATGCCCTACTCAAATGAATTCACGAGCGTACGCGCTCGCGGGCTTTGAGAGGACAATTGGCAAATCTATAAACCTTTGATGCGCAATCGGAACGTTGTTGCTTCCGGTACGGTATATGGATATAATAAATGTATGGAAACGCAGTTGCCGACACATCTTTTTTGGGATACGGATCAGGTGGATCCGGTCCGGCATCCAGACTATGTCATTGAGCGAGTCCTTGAGTACGGCCGCGAGAGAGACGCGCGATGGCTGTTTCGCCGATATGATCGGCATGCAATCGCCGATGTGATTGAAAAGAGCAGACGTCTTTCGCGAAAGTCAAAAAATTATTGGGGTATCATGCTTGGGCTATGGAAACAACTTCCGCCGTCAGCGAAGCAACCCGCAAAGATTTGGATGTATTGATCAGCGCCGGAGTTACGGACGGGTTTTATCTCGCCGGCGGCACCGCGCTTGCTTTCCTCTTGTCGCACCGCGAATCGCACGACCTGGATTTTTTTATGAGAGACGCATTTGACGAGGATGCGCTTACTGCCCGTCTGGAAATAGCCGGCACATTTTCTCTTGAAAAAAAGGAGAAAGGAACGGTGCGCGGCATGTTCGGCGCGACGCTCGTATCATTTTTCCATTATCCGTATCCGCTTCTTGAAGATCCTCACATGCGCGAAAGAGTAATGCTGGCATCGCTTGCGGATATCGCGTGCATGAAACTGGATGCGTTGGCGTCCCGCGGCGCCAGAAGGGATTTTGTGGACATGTACGTCATTCTGCACGAACAGGGTTTTTCGCTTCCGCGTCTATTACAGTTGTTCGCCGAAAAATACGCATCGCTTGATTACAATCTTTTGCATATACAAAAAGGCCTGGTGTATTTTGAGGATGCGGAACGCGATCCGATGCCGCGGATGATACGCCCCGTCGCATGGCAGGATATAAAAGATTTTTTCATCGCGGAAACGGCGAAAATCCGGCATGTGGGCAACAGCGCTTGACTTTTTTGGCGCTTTTTGCTATCATGGTCGCATGTGAGTGTTTCCCGATTCGTCGGGAGTCCTAATTTGTCCGGTGCAAAGCCCCCTTTTCGGGGGCCTTGTACTTTGAGAAGGTTTTTTTGAAGTATACACTTTCTGACGATCGTTTGTTAGTGTATACTTGGGCGTAATGATACAAGGTATGAAAAAAAGGGCGCGATTGCTGTATGGGGCGACTGATCTGGGAGCGCCCCATTTCTCTGCGGATCTCCTCTGGCGGACGGGGTTTCGTGTGCCTGATCAGCTATTTTTGGTCGAGATCGGGGGAAAGACGTTTCTTTTCGCATCACCTCTGGAAGCGGGACGCGCGGAAAAAGAAGCTGATGCTGACGCGGTGGTGCGCGTCATGGGGAGCGGGCGCGTGACAATAAAAGAATTTCTGAAAGCTCGGGGTATCAGGCGTATAGAAATTCCGGGCGGTTTTCCTTATGAGATTGCGAAGGAGTTAGAAAAATATTTTGAAATCACGATAGCGCCGGATCCGTGGTATCCCGATCGGGCGGTAAAAAGCGCAGGAGAAATAAAAGAGATTGAAAAAGCGCAGGCCGCGACCGAACGGGCATTCAGTGCCGCACTTGCGTTTCTCCGCGCCTGCCGGATAAGAGGGGCACAGGTTTATGACGGCGGGCGTCCGGCGACATCGGAGATGGTGCGGAAGATTATTGACGATAATCTCTGGGACCAAGGATATCTTGCAACGGATACGATTGTCGCAGGGGGCGTACAGGCCGCGGATCCGCACTGCATCGGCAGTGGTGTCTTGCAGGCGCATGTGCCGATTGTGATGGATATGTTCCCCGTCTCGCTCGCCACGCATTATTATGCGGATATGACACGCACGGTGTTCAAAGGAGAACCGTCAAGAGAATACATAAAAATGTACGAAGTCGTACGCACAGCACAGGAGGATGCGATAAAAAAAATCCGCTCTGGGGCGGACGGTCAGCGGATATATCATGCAGTGCGCGATTATTTTTCAGAACAGGGGTATCGCACAAGGATTGATGATACGATGGCGGAAGGATTTATCCATGGTCTGGGACACGGCGTGGGTATTGATATTCATGAGCATCCGCGGCTGGGGAGTGCCACCGAGATCCTAAAAAAAAGAAATGTGGTCACGGTTGAGCCAGGCCTCTATTATCCAAAAAAGCGCATGGGCATTCCCGCAGGCGGCATCCGTATAGAAGATATGGTGCTGGTAACCCACAAGGGGAATAAGAATCTCACGAAAACTCCGAAAGATCTTCAGTCTGTGATTATTCCGTAGATTTTTCCTCGGGAGGCACGAGAAGGGTTTGACTCCAGATTGTCCTCATGTGAGTGCCAGCTTCTCATGCCACCGGAAGAAACCTATCTACTTCTCATTATTGCATAGGGCGAGATTTGTGCAATACTGGCACCATGACAGTTGCCATCAAGGAAAACATTCTGCTTGCACCCTATACCATATATAAGATCGGCGGGGTAGCGCGGTATTTTGTAGAAGTACACAGCACACAGGAGTTGCGGGAAGTATTGGCATTTGCGGCCGAAAAACGCGTGCCATTTTTCATATTGGGCGCCGGATCAAACATGCTGATTGCGGATACGGGGTACGACGGCATGATCATTCACATGATCGGAGGGACCGTACGCGCCGAGGGAGATATGCTCATCGCGGATGCGGGGGTGATGATGGCGCGTGCCGTGACCGAGGCAAGTCGGGCAGGGCTCACAGGATTTGAATGGGGGATTGGCGTACCCGGTACCATCGGGGGATCGGTGCGCGGCAACGCAGGATGCTTTGGCAGTGAGATGAAAGACGTGGTGGAGAGCGTAGAGGTCTTTGACGCCGATAAAAATGTCAAACATTCAATGTTTGACAAAGAGAGGTGCGAATTCGGATACCGCGATTCCGTCTTCAAGAAACATCCCGAATGGATTGTACTCTCGGCGACATTGAAATTGCGCCACGGAGACCCCGTGGCCATACAGGAGTGCGTCCGGCAGATCACGATGGAGCGTCTGGCGAGTCAGGCGATCGGCACGAAATCATGCGGCTGTATATTCAAAAATATTGCATGGGCGCGGGAAGACATTGATCGTACGACCCTGCTCGCTCGCCATCCTGATCTGGCACAATTTTCCGACCGATTCACCATTCCCGCGTCGTATCTCATTGATAGTGCGGACATGAAAGGCAAGCGCGTGGGAGGCGCTATGGTCTCCGAAAAACACGCCAACTTTTTTCTCAACGAAGGGCATGCAACAGCGGACGATGTCGTGCGGCTGGTTGCAGAAACAAAAGACGCGGTGATGAAAGAATACGGACTGGCGCTGAAAGAAGAAATACAATACGTCGGATTTTAAAAACAATTGTGAAGAAAAATCCCCCCGACGTACGTCGGGGGATATTTTTTCGCGACCGCACACCCGTCAAAAAGTTATCCACAATTGACATGCTGACGGCAAAGGTGAAAAATAAAATAGGAATTTATTTATGCAATAATTTTTCCGCGCGGGAAAAACTTTCCGGCACGAAAAGAAAAAAAATATGCGATACGATTTTGTGGTCATCGGCGCAAACGGGATTCAGGGACGCATTGTGTCGCGTTCGCTTTTGGAAAACGGATGGTCGGTGCTCCTTGCCGCCAACGACGATTATAAAATGGAAAAATTGATTGAACACCCCAAGGCGGACTTCGCGCTCATTGATCTGCGGCGCATGGATCGCCTCAAGCGGGTCGTGAAAAAAAGCGGAGCCGCAGTGGTGGTAAACTGCTCGGTGGATGATTTTAACCTCGCGGTGACCAAGATGGCGCTGGAGCTCGGGATGAACTACGTGGATCTGGGCAGTGAAGAGCAGATGACCTATGACCAGTGGGCATTGCATAACGAATTCAAGGACAAGGGTATCACCGGCATCACGGGCATGGGATCCACGCCGGGCATCACCAATGTGATGTTGCGCTACGTGCGGCCCAAGTTTGACACGATTGAAACCGTGCACGTGGGATTCAGCTGGAATGCCAACCAGCCGGTATTTGTGACGCCGTTTTCCATCGACGCGATCGCGTACGAATTTTCCGACAAGGCGAAGATGCTGGAAAACGGCAAATTTGTGGAGCGGCATCCCACGGAGTGTACGACCGGCTATTATTACCGTTCCATCGGCAAGCAAAAGACCCAGTACACCAAACACATTGAGCACCATACCTACTACGAGTATCTCAAAGACATGGGTATTAAGAACGTGTCCGTGTTCTCCAGTTTTCCTCCGCACTCGTACACCGCGCTGAAAACATTGCTTGATCTGGGCTTTATGACCAAAGAGCAGATACAGATTGACGGCGTTTCTATCAAGCCCCTGGACTTCACGACTGAAGTGCTCCGCCGCATTCCTGTACCCGAAGGATACACGGAAAAAGAAAACCTGTGGCTCAAGGTGTTTGGCAGGAAAGCGGGACAGCGAAAAGCCGTGGAAATGGACGTGGTGGCGGGCACTCTGCCTGGCTGGGAAGAGGCAACGTGCAACATTGATACGGGGTTTCCGGTCGCGATTACGGCGGAGATGATTCTGGAGGGCAAAATTCCGGAAAAAGGCATGTTTGCGCCGGAGTTCGTCATGCCGCACGAGCCGTTTTTTGCGGAACTCGCCCGTCGCAAGCTGTTTGTCTATGAGAATGGCAAACGCATCAACGATTTGCCGGCAAAAAACACTCTTGCAGAGGCGGCGCTCAAGGTCAGGACTTCACCTCCTGCGGCAGTTGCCAAGTAAGCGGCGCCAAACGTATCTGCTACGGCCGGTCTATTAGAAACCGTCTAAAAAGTCCCTCTCCTGCTGCAATTGCAGGATTTCGGCTACGCCTTCGTCCGTCCTCCTCGTCGTATATTGGCATATACGCCTTTGTCGTCCGTCCTCGGCTCGCGCGAAATCCTGCAATTTCGCTACGAAGAATACTTTTTAGACGGTTTCTAAAACAAATGCCGACCGGTTTTTGTTATATTTTGTATAATCCAATGTCTTCACTCCTATGAGAATAACCATGCGTCAGCGCAATTTTGATATTACACCCAGTTTCAGGGAGTATGTGGAGCAGAAAATTGTGCGGCCTGCGGAACATCTGCTCGCAAGCGACCGGCAGGAGGACTTGCCGCTCTTTGATATAGAGGTTGAGCGCACTACGCGCCATCACCGTAAGGGACAGGTGTATCGCGTGGTGGTGAATATAACGCTGGGGCGGAAACTGCTCCGCGCGGAAGCAACGGACGAAGACCCGCGCGCGGCCTGTGATTTGGTGGAAGAGGAACTGAAGCGCGAGATACGCAGTTTCAAGACAAAATCGCGCACGCTCGTGAAGCGAGGCGCCCGCAGGGCCAAAGATGTCTTGCGCGATGGGGGCATGTGATATAATAATTGACGTATGACTATGGATTTCGTCGTGATTGCGGCCAATGGCATCCAAGGCCGCATTGTTTCCCGCATGCTCCTGGAAGACGGGCATAGTGTTTTGCTTGCTGCCAACGACGACTACAAGATGGATAAGCTGATTGAGTACCCATCGGCTGATTTTACCCTGATTGATCTGAAACGCATGGATCGCGTCAAGCGCGTGGTCAAAAAATCCAACGCCCGTGTCATTGTTAATTGCGCCGTGGACGATTTTAATCTCGGCGTCACCAAAATGGCCCTGGAACTGGGTAAGCACTATGTGGATCTGGGCTCGGAAAAAGACATGCTCTATGCCCAGCTCGCCCTTGATAAGGATTTCAAGGAAAAAGATATCACCGGTATTACTGGCATGGGCTCCACACCAGGCATCACCAATGTAATGTTGCGCTACGTGCGGCCGCGTTTTGATACGATCCACACGGTGCACGTGGGCTTTTCATGGGATTCCAATCAATCGGTGTTTGTGACGCCCTTTTCCATGGATGCGATCGCGTACGAATTTTCCGAACTCGCCGAATTGCTGGAAGAAGGGGAATTCCGCCACCGTCAGCCGGATGAAGCGACCGTGAGTTACTACTACAAGTCCATCGGCAAGCAAAAGACGCGCTACACCAAACACATAGAGCATCATTCTTTTTATGAATACCTGAAAGATGCGGGCATTCAGAACATTGCCGTGTTTTCCAGTTTTCCCTCGCATTCATACAATGCTCTGCGGACACTCGTGGATTTGGGATTTACTTCCAAAGAGCCCATACAGATAGAAGGAGCATCTATCAAGCCGCTAGATTTTACGATGGAAGTCGCGCGCCGCATCCCGGTGCCGGAAGGATACACGGAAAAAGAAAATCTGTGGCTGAAAGTGTTTGGCAAAAAAGGCGGCAAAGACGTAACTGCGGAAATGGACGTGGTGGCAGGCACCCTGCCCGGATGGGAAGACGCGACGTGCAATATTGATACGGGGTTTCCCGCCGCTATCACGGCGGAAATGTTGTTTGACGGGCGGCTCGCGGACCGCGGGCTGTTTTCGCCGGAGTTTATAATGCCGCACGAGCCGTTTTTCTCGGAACTGGGCAAACGCAAAATCGCCATCTACGACAACGGGAAGAAAATAAATTGAAAAGCGACTCGTTCCCTGGGGAACGAGTCGCACGGCTTCAGCTCTTACGCGATATATTTTCTCCGGTATGCGGCTTCAGCCACGCGGAGTCCGAGAAGCTGTGCATCCTCCAGCATCCACTGGTATTCAGGATCGGAATCTGTCTGTGTCAGGCGCGAGATAATGCGATAAAAGTGTCCGTCCTGGGGAGTTGTGCATTTTAGGTGCATCATGATATTTTGCATTGCGTTGACGGCTGATTGTCCGCCGTCGATATCTCCGTGCGCGGCGTATCCCACGGGCATGCCTTCCAGTGGCCATCCTTCGTCTTTCTCCATAAAATAGCCCCACTCTAGGAAGCGCATCATGAGGGCACCCATATTATTCCAGCGCACGGGCGTGGCGAGAATGAGGCCGCCTGCTTCTTTTACCTCACCCCAAAGATATGTGACCACGTCATCCGGTTTTTGGATATCCGGATCCACGAGAAAGGGGATATCGTGTTCCGGCTCTCCCAGTCCGTAAAATGCGGTCGTGATCTGTATGTGGCCCCATTCCGAGTGCGCGGAAGAAAGCCCGAACCGCGCTCCTTTGGCTATCTCCTGAACCATCTTTGCGGTCATTCCATTACGCCGCCCTCCGTGGATGCATGCAATCGTGATACTACGTTCGGTATCCATCAAGACACTCCTCCTTATATAGGTCGTAAGAACGCTTTTCTTTTCGGAAAAATACGCTATAATCGGCGGTATGTCAATTCTTGCGAAAATTTTCAGCAATGGGAATGAGCGATATATACGATCGCTTGGCCCTGTCGTGGACGAAATCGGACGTTTTGAAAAAGAGTATGAGCGGCTTTCGCCCGCAGAATTGAAAGAACTCACAACTGGATTTAAAAAGCGTCTGGAAGAAGGTGCGACCTTTGACGATATACTACCCTCTGCATTTGCCGCAGTACGCATTGCAGGACACCGCGCCATTGGCAAGCGGCATTTTGACGTGCAGCTGATCGGCGGCATTGCCCTGCATCAGGGCAAAATCGCGGAGATGCGCACGGGTGAAGGGAAAACACTGGTGGCGACCCTGCCGCTGTATCTGAACGCGCTCGCGGGCCGCGGTGCTCATTTGGTTACGCCCAACGATTATCTTTCGCGCATCGGCGCGGGATGGAACGGGCCGGTATATCACGCGCTTGGCGTTTCGGTGGGCGTGGTGGCACACGAGTTTTCAGGCATCTACGATCCTGTGTACGAAGACCCGCATCCACACGGCGATCCGCGCCTCAATCATTTCCGTTCCGTGAGCCGACACGAGGCCTATCGCGCGGACATTACGTATGGCACCAACAACGAATTCGGTTTTGACTATTTGCGTGATAATCTGGAATACGAGCCCGCGCAACTGCGCCAGCGCGATTATGCGTACGCGATCGTGGACGAAGTGGATTCTATTTTAATTGACGAAGCGCGGACGCCCCTTATTATTTCCGCGCCGGATTCGGAATCCGGTGAGTTATATGGCGTATTCAGCCGCCTGGTGCCACAGCTTGCCGAGGGCCGCGACTACAACCTGGATGAAAAAATGAAAGCGGTCACCATCACGGAAGAGGGGATTGATACGGTGGAGCGCATTCTGGGCGTCGGAAACATATATGAAGAAAAGGGCATCCGCTTTGTGCGCCATCTGGAATCGGCTCTCCGCGCACAGACATTGTTTCTCCACGACCGCGACTATGTCGTAAAGGACGGCGCGGTGATTATCGTGGATGAATTTACCGGACGCCTCATGCCCGGACGCCGGTGGAGCGAGGGCCTGCATCAGGCCGTGGAAGCAAAAGAGGGCGTCACGGTACAGCAGGAGTCGCGTACGCTCGCTACCATCACGTTTCAGAATTATTTCCGCATGTACAGCAAACTCGCGGGCATGACCGGCACGGCGCAAACCAGCGCCGAGGAATTTCACAAAGTATACGGCCTGGACGTAGTGTC
The DNA here is from genome assembly GCA_964361695.1 of uncultured Candidatus Saccharibacteria bacterium. Lineage (GTDB taxonomy): Bacteria > Patescibacteriota > Minisyncoccia > Sungbacterales > HO2-52-23 > WO2-54-10. The sequence goes on from CAYIBQ010000008.1 coordinate 15,037, forward strand.
CATCCCCACGCATCGCCCCATGATCCGGCAGGACTCCGGCGATCTCATTTTCCGCACCGAGCGCGGCAAATTGCAGGCGCTGGCACGGGAAGTGAAAGAGCGGCACACGGCAGGCCAGCCCGTGCTCATCGGTACGGTTTCTATAGAAAAAAACGAGCGGCTTTCAAAAGTGCTGACCGTGGAAGGTGTGCCGCATGCCGTGCTCAACGCCAAAAATCACGAGCAGGAAGCGCTCATCATTGCGCAGGCCGGAAAAAGGGGTGCGGTTACCGTCGCGACCAACATGGCGGGCAGGGGTGTGGATATTATTTTGGGAGGAAGCGAGCCACAGCAAAAAGAGGCCGAAGAGATACGAAACGTTGGCGGGTTGTATGTGATCGGCACCGAGAGGCATGAGGCGCGGCGGATAGACAACCAGTTGCGCGGCCGCGCAGGCAGGCAGGGCGACCCGGGGGCATCGCGCTTTTTTGTGTCTCTGGAAGATGATCTCATGCGCATCTTCGGATCAGATCGCATCAAGCGCATGATGGAAGCGTTTGGCATACCCGAAGACCAGCCGATTGAGAACAAAGTAGTCTCGCGCGCCATAGAGTCAGCGCAGGGCAAGATAGAAGGATTTCATTTTGACGCGCGCAAGCACGTGCTTGAATATGACGATGTACTCAACAAACAGCGCGATGCGATTTACCGCATGCGCCGCAGTATCCTTTTTGCGGAGCATTCCGCGGGGCTGAAAGAGCAGATTTTTGAGATGATAGAGGAGGAATTGCGCCGGCTCGTCGGTTTCCATACATCCGGCGGAACGCACGAATGGAATACGGAAGAAATATATGAGACCGTGAAATCTATTGCCACGGTTCTTGGCACGCTCCATACGCGCTTGCGCGAAATCAGTCAGGGTCAAGAAAATGAGGAAGAGAGGCGCGAGCGCATGATTGAGTTTTTGGCGCGCACATTGCAGGAAACATACGAACAGCATGAACGCGAGACGGGGGAGAAGGCAATGCGATATCGCGAGCGCGGGGTTATGTTGCGCACGATTGATACGCTGTGGATGGATCACCTAGATGCCATGGAGCACATGCGCGATTCTGTGCGCCTGCGTGCCTATGGCCAGCGCGATCCCTTGGTAGAATACAAACAAGAGGGCTCGCGTCTGTTTCGTGAACTCCAGGCCGCCATCCGCACCCAGATTGTGCATACCATTTTCAAAACTAGCGGCACCGTTCGCGAAGACCACCCTGTCCGTGTAGAACTGCGGCGCCCCGATATGGCGGCAGGCATCATCCCGCCGTCTCTGCCTGGCGGCAATACGGTTCTTGGTCAGATCAATGCGAGCGAGCGTCAGTCATCTGTCACCGCACCCCGCCCCAAAGAAAAAGAGCCCCAAAGAAACGACCCCTGCCCCTGCGGCTCGGGCAAAAAATACAAGAAGTGCCATGGAAAATAGTATGAAACGAGAGGAGGTATATTTTAATAAAGCAGTAGTAGTAAACTTCTTAGGGATGCATGGTAGGCCAGGAACAAAAGATTATGAGCTTGCTACCGCGCTCACTCTTCACCGTTGGTGTGAAAACAGAGTGGTGAGGAGTGTTGGATTGGTTTCAAGATAAGGCGCAATCGCCGAGGATCTCTCCCCGTTGCTGGTTCGGAGAGAATAATAGAATTGGAGGAGGCGACCAATCTTTTTCATGGAGGTATTGATGAAGATACCGATATAGATTGTGTGATTGCCAAGAGGGTAGATATAAAAAAAGCGGCAGGGATGGAATTTCAATTGAAAAGATTTGGAATTGGTCGCGATAGAAGAGATACAGGCGAACTGATCGCTTATTTGAAGAAACTTTCATCTGGCTATCCAAAATCCAAGGTTAAACTTCTTGTTTGTTTGGATGATTTGGTATCAATAAGTGCGAATCAATTATATGCCGGGGTTAATTTCGCTGATCTTCCATTTGGTGGGGTGTTATTTCTTTGGTTGTCTGACGACACTGTTCATATCAAAGAAATACATCCACGAGGTTGTGAGATAAAATATCCAATCTCTGATCTCTATGTGGTCAAAGCATAAGAATGCTCCAAAGACCTCACAACGACACAGAGAGCATAAAACCCCGCGAAGCGGGGCCCTATGGGTACACCTTGGCTATTTCCCTTGTGGGAACCAATCTCTGCCAAAAAGGGCAGGCCTTCGCCAAGGATCAGTGTTTAAAGTGTATCAGAATAGGATAGGGATGTCAAGAGCAAGATTTCCGGGTTCTCCCTTAGAAGTGGTTCAGCCGTGGATACGCGCTATTGTTCCCGCGCTCGGTTTTATGATCTCAACGCTCACCATGCCATTTTTCAAAAGACGCTGGATGGAACATCACGACGCGGGAGCAAAGAAAAATCCTTGACCTATACACTATTGGTGTGTACACTTTGCATATGGCTATATCACGCATACGCGAGAGGGTGAATATCATGCTTCCCAAGGAGACGATACGTCTTTTGGATAAGGTTTCGCCACGGGGGGGGAGAAGCCGTTTTTTAGATGAGGCAGTGCGCTTTTATGTGCAGGAGACGGCACGGACTAATCTTCGCGCTCGCTTGCGGGAGGGCGCGATAAAAAAAGCCGGCCGCAATCTTCGCATGGCCGCAGAATGGTTTCGCGTTGATGAAGAAGCATGGCACAAAGAAGAAAAACGGTAGCGCCGAAGCGCGGCGAGGTATATCTCGTCAGTTTTGATCCCACGGTCGGAGCGGAAGTCAAAAAGACCCGTCCGGCTTTGATCTTGCAAAACGACATTGGCAATCGTTACAGTCCCATCACCATTGTCGCCGCCATCACCTCAAGAGCCGAAGAAGATCTCTATCCGACAGATGTCCTTGTCAAAAGTCCGGCAGGCGGCCTCCGCGTCGATTCGCTTGTATTGCTTGATCAGATTCGTTCCATTGATAAACAACGTCTCATCCAGCGCCTTGGCGTTCTCAATGAAGATAGTATGGACTCTGTAGACCGAGCCATAGAAATCAGTTTGGGGTTGGTAAAAATATAGCGCTCATTAAAAAAGTTGTCGCGTGCTGGTTTGTCTGCTAGGATGTGCGTATGAGTTTAGGTATTTTTGTTATGGAGCGGATACATATTGATCAGGTTGAAAAACATATCGGGTCTGCGGTGATGATTGCGGGATTTGTGCAGACCATCCGCGACCAGGGAAGCATAAAATTTCTGCTGGTGCGCGATGTTTCCGGCGTCATCCAGGTCGTCATTACGAAAGACAAAAAAGACGCTTTGGAAACAGCTGGCGGCTTGAGTTTGGAGTCCGTGATACTGGTATCGGGACTTGCAAAAGCCGAGAAACAAGCCCCCGGCGGATTTGAAGTGGCGGCGGATACGATAGAGGTACTTTCCTGGGCGGAGCCGGAATTGCCGATTCCGGTGGTGGAAAAGGCCCAGGACGAAACAGACCAATCCATACGCATGGACTGGCGGTGGATTGATTTGCGCAAAGAAAAGTATGCGCTTGTGTTCAAGGTATGGACGCTGATGGAGCAGGCGTTTCGGGAATATTGGATTGAGAACGGATATATTGAAATTCACTCGCCCAAACTGATCGCAACGGCAAGCGAATCGGGCGCCGAGGTGTTTGAGGTGAAATATTTTGACCGCAAGGCGTATCTCGCGCAATCGCCCCAGTTTTACAAGCAGATGGCCATGGCCGCGGGATTTGAAAAAGTATTTGAGGTGGGGCCGGTGTTCCGTGCCGAGCCGTCGTTTACGTCGCGCCACGCGACCGAATTTGTTGGGTATGATACGGAGTTTTCATATATCCATTCGCACGCCGACGTGATGGCAGAAGAAGAAAGAACGATCCGGTATGTCATTCAAAAAGTAAAAGACCGGTACGGAGATGAGATTGCAAAGACATACGGCAGGGAAGTCGTGGTGCCGGCAGTGCCGTTCCCAAAAATCTCCATGAAAGAGACCAAAGAAATATTGGCGGGTTTGGGCGTGCCCAGCGAAAAGATGGGCGATATTTCTCCAGAAGAAGAGCGCAAAATATCTGAATATGCAAAAGAAAAATACGGGCATGAATTCGTTTTCATAACCGAATACCCGATTGAAGCGCGACCGTTTTATCACATGCGTGATGAGAAAAACCCCCTGCTTACGAAAAGTTTTGACTTGCTGTGGAACGGGCTGGAAGTGACGACTGGCGCCCAGCGCGAGCATCGGTATGACGTGCTCATCTCCCAGGCAAAAGAAAAGGGGATGGGTATTGAGCAATTGCAATTTTATCTCAATTTTTTCAGGTACGGCTGTCCGCCGCACGGAGGATATGGCATGGGCCCGAACCGGATGGTCATGAAGCTCTTGGGATTGGACAGCATTCGCGACGCAAGCTTTGTATATCGCGGTGTCAAGCGCCTGGAGCCATAGTTATCGCGCAAGAGTAACAACGCGAGCATGCCATTCGGAAGGACGGAACAATTAAAACAAATACGCGATGAAGTGGCGCGTCTCAAAGCATCGCCGCTGTACCGCGAGCGCATAAAAAACCGCGTATATCCCGTCATCGGCGAGGGTAATCACGAAGCCGCGATCATGTTTGTGGGTGAGGCGCCAGGCAAGAATGAAGCGGAGCAGGGGAGGCCTTTTTGCGGAGCCGCGGGGCGAGTGCTGGACGAATTGCTGGTATCTATAGACATGCCGCGGCAGGACGTGTATATCACCAACATCGTCAAAGACCGCCCGCCCATGAATCGTGATCCCATGCCCGAAGAGATCGCGATCTACGCGCCGTTTCTGAATCGGCAGATAGATATTATCCAGCCGCGCGTGATTGCGACGCTCGGCAGGTTCTCTATGGCGTACATCATGGAGAAATTTAGTCTTGGGATGCATCTTGCTTCCATCAGTAAAATCCACGGCAGGGAATTCGTCGCCGAGGCGTCGTACGGCCCGATCACTGTCATCCCTCTCTTTCATCCCGCCGTAGCCCTGTATAACCAATCATCAAAAGCAGACATGCTCGCGGATTTTCAAATCCTCAAAAAATTCAAAAGCGGCCGTTGATGACTTGTTGATACAGGGATCCGATCCCTGTATGATGAATGTATGCCAATCGTGCGACCCAAGGTTGTAGCGGGAGAACTTTACCACGTGTATAATCGTGGCGTAGAAAAGCGCATCATCTTTCCTTCGCCGTCCTACTATCGCCGTTTCATCGACGGGATGCGTGCATTCAATAATTCCCGCCCCGTGTTGCTCCGCGAATTCCTGAAAGGCACCCCTCATACAGGGATCCGATCCCTGTATGAGGGGAAGCGGTTAGTGGAGATTTGCGCATTTATTCTTATGCCTAATCACTACCACTTTCTTTTACGTCCTCTGCAGAATAACGGGCTGGCATTATTTCTGCAAAAATTGGGTGCGGGTTACAGCGGTTTCTTTAATTTAAAACAGGAACGAGTCGGCGCGCTCTTCCAGGGAAGATATAAAATGAAGCGAATAGATAGCGATCGATATGCACGACATATACAAGCATATATTGCCTTAAATGCCCTGGATGATGCGATGCCGGAATGGCGACAAAGAGGGGTAGGCAATCGTGAAAGAGCAAGAAAAATTTTGCGGAGCCATCCATGGTCGAGCTATGCAACACATATGGGAGACGCTTCTTTTGAAAATGTCGTGACCCCCTCTTTTATGAAAGATGTTTTCGATTCTCCCGAAGAGTTTGAAGAATTTACTCTTTCGGTCACTGGAGACGATACGCACGATATGCGTTATATCACCGCAGGATAACAAATACAGGGATCGGATCCCTGTATTTCAACAACGCCATTCGTCTCCACACGTCCGGCACGGGCCTGGGCCTCTATGTTGCCAAAAACATCATTGAAAAACACGACGGCACGATTGATGTAAAAAGCAAAGAGGGCAAGGGTACGATTTTTTCCTTTACCCTCCCGATCGCATAATTCTGTGTCGGAAAAGCGAGAGAGGAATGCAAAATTGGCGCATCAACACATCACTAGCGCTTTGGTACGATCGTATCAAAGCGCTAGTAGCGGTTTTGCTGTTCCCATTGAAAAGAGGCAAGGGTAATGTTCCCTTGCCTCGTCTGCTCTTGTCCGAAACTTCGCGCGTTACCGGACGGTATCTCTTGCCTGTCTGTCTGCCTGCTTTATTTGAGGAGAGCCGAGACCGCCTCGGCAAGGTCTGCGAGATGCTTTTGGCGCATCTTCAGACCCTGCACCTGCACGCGGAGCTTCATGGTCTCATCGCGGAGACGACTAAACGCAACCTCCGCAACCTTATCTTCTATTTGGATAGCCACGTTCTCCCAGTGGACTATCAGCGTGCGGGTCACTTTTTCCTCGGTGGAAATTTTCCAGTAGGCGTCGTTTACCCCTGAAAAGATCCTGTCCGCCTTTTCATATATCGCTCCGAAGTCGGGGCGGCCGTCTAACTGGTATTTTTTCGCCTCATCCAGTGCGCGACTTGCTATCTCGCGCCTTTGCGTTGCGTCTCCAAGTTCACCAAGGAGTTTCGCCAGCTTCACTTGCGTCTCTATGCTTTTGGCACGAGCGCGAACAAGGGACGCCTCGTCAAAAGCGTACCCCGCATCAATATTGTGGAAGCGGTAGTTCAGCCCTTTCCACGCATCATGTGCCGCAGTGTAGCGTGTGCGCGCATCCGTGAGCTCCTTCTCCTTTTGTGCCAGTTGTGGCTCAAGCGCCGCAAGTTCACTGGTTACGTGACGGAGATCTGCTCGATGCTGGGCGAGATCTCGTTCCCATTCCGAACTTGTCTTTGCAAACGTGGCGGAGACGAAAAGGAGGACGGAGGCGATAACAGTGATAAGGGCGGTGCTCTTCTTCATAATGCTCTCTCCCTGTGTGGCTCTTCAGGAGCCAGTGTTTGGATTTGGCCATTCAGGCCGGTTTTAGGAACGTGTGTCTATTATACTATACTTTTAGACCAAAGTCAAGGATTTTGACAATGGCTTAGGAGAGGGAAACTATTGACTTCTTTGTGGCGTTGGATACAATGATTAGCACTCATAGGTCGCGAGTGCTAAGCATCATAAAAT
>CAYIBQ010000009.1:0-21608 GCA_964361695.1 uncultured Candidatus Saccharibacteria bacterium
AGTGTGATTGTGGTCATACTCACATGATACCAGTTTAATTGTTAGAAAGTAAGTATATCGCTCATGAGATTCAAGCAGACAGATATAAAAGCGGGGCAGCAATGGACGATTCCCTTGGAAAAGATAGGCATTCGGGATACTCCACTTGCCGGAGGCAAGGGCGCTTCATTGGGAGAAATGATACAGAATCTTGCGGCCGCAGGCGTGCGTGTGCCTGCGGGTTTTGTCGTGACCACGGAGGGTTTCAGATATTTTTTGAAAAGTGCAGGATTGGAGGACACGGTACGGGATATGCTAGGAGGGAAGCAGGACGCATCGCGCATCCGCCGCATCAGAGATGCCATCATAGCGGCACCCTTCCCCCGCGACTTGGAGGAAGAAATTATTCAATCGTATGGATCAATGGAAAAGCGTGCAGGCAAAAAGATGTCCGTTGCCGTACGCTCCAGCGCTACCGCCGAAGACCATGCATCAGCGAGCTTTGCGGGCGCACACGAAAGTTATCTTGGCATTTCGGGCACGGCTGATGTCTTGCGGGCGATAAAAGCGGTCATGGCGTCTCTGTTTACCGATCGCGCGGTTTCGTATCGCAAGGACAAGGGATTGGAAGATGGGGATGTCTTGCTCGCGGTCGTGGTACAGGAGATGGTGCGCGCGGACGCGGGTGCATCAGGCGTCATGTTTACCGCAGATCCAGAATCGGGATTTCGCGATGTGGTCGTGATCAACGCGTCCTGGGGACTGGGGGAGATGCTGGTGCAGGGACGTGTCATACCCGATGAATACATGGTTTCAAAAAAAGCACCTGCGGGCGCGATGCCCCCTGTTATCAGTAAAGCACTCGGGAGGAAAGAGGCAAAAATGGTATATGCGCCGGGGAACACGGGTATTACCCGCACGCATGAGACGCCAACCACTCCGAAAGAACGCTCTTCGTTTGTACTCACCGATGCCGAAATCTCCCGCCTTGCCGCGTGGGGTATGGCGATTGAACGTCATTATTCCCAAAAAAATGGCGCGCCGACACCCATGGATATTGAATGGGCAAAGGACGGCGTCACGGGAAAGATATATATCGTACAGGCGCGGCCCGAGACCGTGCACGCGGCAGACGACTTTTCAAAAATAAAAGAATATGCGCGCACAGAAAAAGGCAACGAAATCGCGCGGGGCATTGCGGTAGGCAACGGCATTGCCTCGGGCAGAGCGCGCGTGATCACAGACGCGCGGCAAATCGGACAGTTCAGAAAAGGCGAAATTCTCGTCACCCGCACCACGGATCCCGATTGGGAGCCCATCATGAAAATCGCGTCAGCAATCGTGACCGAGACAGGAAGCAGGACATCGCACGCCGCGATCATCGCGCGAGAGCTTGGCATACCGGCCATTGTGGGTGCAGAGCGCGCGATGCGCGTGATCAGACCGGCAAGCATGATTACCGTGGACGCCACCGGCAGTGAGGGACTCGTCCTGGCAGGGGCATTGGCATATACGACGAAAGAATACGATATAAAACAGCTCCCCGAAACGCGCACGAAAATCATGATGAACATTGCCACGCCCGATACCGCGTTGCGCAAGTCATTTCTTCCCCACCGCGGCGTCGGCTTGGCGCGTCTGGAGTTTATCATCGCATCCACTATCGGCGTTCATCCCTTGGCGCTTGCGGGATATCACGGCCTGCCTCCGGCATTGCGCAAAAAGATAGATGAAAAAACGCGCGGATGGCAGAACAAAAAGAAATTTTATACGGACCAGCTCGCCTACGGCATCGCCAAAATCGCGCTTGCATTCCATCCACATCCGGTGATCGTGCGCTTTTCTGACTTCAAGAGCAATGAATACCGGACTCTCCTTGGCGGCGAACAGTACGAGCCCGTGGAGGAGAACCCCATGATCGGGTGGCGCGGCGCTTCACGTTATTATGACCCCCGTTTCAAAGAAGCGTTTACCTGGGAGTGCGAAGCCATCGCCCGCGTACGCGGCGAGATCAGTTTGAAAAATGTGATTCCCATGGTTCCCTTTTGCAGAACGCCGGAAGAGGGCAAAAAAATTGTTGCGATAATGGCGGACGCAGGACTCGTCTCCGCGTTTGAAAAAAAGCGCAGGCATATGCCCGCCCGCACGCCGACCGTGCCTGTCTATGTGATGTGCGAAATACCGTCCAATGTCATCCTCGCCGACCAGTTTCTTGATATTTTTGACGGCATGTCCATCGGCTCCAATGACCTGACCCAGCTCACCCTCGGCCTTGACCGCGATGCGGGTGACTTGCGCCACATCGCGGATGAAAATGATCCGGCGGTACGGGAGATGGTGCGCACCGCCATCCGCGCGTGCAAAAAAAGAAAAAAATACGTCGGCATCTGCGGCCAGGCGCCGTCTGATCATCCCGACTTCACGCGCTTTCTCGTAGAAGAAGGCATAGAGAGCATATCGCTCAACCCCGATGCAGTCATCAAAACCATTGCGGCTGTTTCCGCGCTGGAGAAAAAACTAAAACGGAATAAATAGCAACATATATAAACCTTATTATTTTATTTTCATAATCGTGTACCTTAGTAAGGTTTATGATACTTATTATTTTTTTGAATGGATGGATGTGCCAGGAACAAGCCAAGGCACCGCAAAACGCCAAAGCCACGCCCCACACTATCTTTCCCATATTTCTTTTCCTGACCGGCTGTCGGTGATAATCCTCACTCCCTTGATCCAGCCCGCAATCTGGCGTGCGAGTACTGAACTCGCCCGTACTCTCACCCGCATCAGGCCATAACTGTTTTTCTGCAAGGTGCGCTTTCTTTTTATTTTGTTTTTTTGGAAATAACGGTGTGAAAAGTGCGTGCGATGGAATCCCGTGACTTTTGCCCAATAGGATACAATCTCTTCCTGCATACCTCTCCTGCTCTCATGGAGATACAGGTCAAACTCTATCTCCCGCTTCTGTATCTTCCCGACCCGTATGAGCCACTCAAGAAAGAATTTGATAATAAAGGGGTCCGCATTTGAAAAACGTACGCCCAGCCCAGTGCGGCGCTCGGTTTCCTGCAAACCGCATGCCCAGTACAGCACGATGCCCATGAGCCAAAGCTCTTTTTTGGATATTGCTTTGATGTTGCGCGTCGCGGTTTCCTGGATGGCGCTGGTTTCCGCAAGGCGGCGTGCTTTTTTTATCTCCGCGCCTTTCAAAAGTCCGCGAATACTCCGGCGGCGGAGCTGACGTTGCTTGGCTGGTGGTATTTTTATGTTTCTCAACCACGCCGAGAGCGTGGATTTTGAGACCAAAAACCGCTCTTTGAGTTCAGTGTAGGAGAGGCCGCGCCGCCGGAGAGCAATTATTTCTCTTTTTTGCTGTTTTTTGGTCATTTTTTACTGCCGAACAGCGATATAGTATTAAAATTAAATTACTATCGTCGGTATAAAATATAGGTTCAAAGTGATTCGCTTTTGAGATGTCATCAGAATACCATGCCTTTTTGCTCTCCACCACAAAATGTACCTATAAGTTCAGATAATTCCCGCACAACACGCTCCATTTCAGCCCGATTCAGGGGCGCCAAACCGTCCAAAACAATGACCGCATTGGCGGTACGAGGAGTCAACTTTGTGCGATCCGCTTCCCTCCAGTTCCAACGCCTGCACAACACGCTTTCATCATCCTTATATACCACCTCGCCTTTGAATGGCGGTTCGTTCTCTGTGCCATTGAGTCGGATAAACTGCTCGGTGCCCTCGGCAAAAGCAAGTTGTACGTCGCCCCGAATGGCGTCAGCGTCTTCTCCCCCGACGGGTATCACATACTTCAGAGAGATATAGTTGTAGAGATCCACCAATGTATTTATATGCGGTACGCTGTCTCCCTTCAGCACCCGCCGCGCCAGTGATTCTGCGGAACAGCGATACTGGTGCGGATCTGCCCCAAATTGTTTATACGCCTTGCGCCATGCGGAAAGATGCGGATGGAGTCCGTGCGATTCATATTGAGAAAACATACGGCGCGCATCTGCTTCCGCTCTGCGGAGCATATCCTGTATCTCTGCGGGGTTCCCGATATTATCAATCCCCTGACAATCAATCACCCCGATAACAGGGTGATCAAATGTCTCATGTATTTCTTTTTGTATGATGACGGTCATGGTGCTAGGAGTTCTTGGGCCTCTTTGTCTCATCCATCCAAAACACCTCCCAGATATGCCCGTCCGTGTCCTCAACGCCCTGTCCATACATCCAGTCATAGTTCTGGAGGTCTCGGTGTATCTTGCCCCCTGCCTTCGCGGCTTTTTGAAGTATTTTATCAATGTTTTTCATGGTTTCGGTGGTTCGCCACTTTTTCTATGAGGGATGCGCTGTCTACGGGATTATAGAACTTCAGATCACGGATTCTGGCAATATCCACCCATTCTGCCTTTTTCGCGTACTGCTTTTCGTTCGTGTCAAAATGCTCGTCCGAAATCTCACCTTTTATATCTTTGCAGAGATAATACGCAAGGATTGTATGGTACGCCTTTTTACTGATGGGGTGAATGAAAAAGTCCGACTCGCAGAGCAGTACCTCCCCGCGCTCCGCATCCAGACCCGTCTCCTCTTTCATCTCACGCCGAAACGCCTCATCAATCGTCTCACCCAACTCCACTCCCCCGCCCGGAAAATCATATCCGTCCCACTGCGGCATGAGTAATACCTTGCCTTCACGGACAGCCACGCCATATACCGAGGGACGAAATACCAAATCAGCCGCAGGCACCCCCTGCGTCTTTCCGTCTATGGTTCTGCAGATGATTTTTTGGTTCATAGGATTTCTCCTTCCAGAAAAGATTTCAATTCCCTAGGCGAAGAAGATCTTATCGCTTTGGGATTGCCCGCGCGCGCCAACGCTTTTTCTATTGCTGGTCTCTCCAGACGATTGAATACAATCCAAAGAAACTTACGGTCAAATCTCTCCAGCGCCTCGTTCGGCAACTCCGGCCTGCTTTCATATCTGTGCCGAAGCCATCGTTTTAGCACCCGAAAGAAGCAACGCACGCCGGAGTAGTCAAGATACAAGATCACATCTGCCGCCGTGAGACGACGTGCCATTTTCTCGTCAACATATCCTTCAATGATCCATGTGTTTTCTCGCGCAAGAATATCTTCATGCTGAATCACGTATTCTTCTTCGGGAATCGCTTCCCAATTACCCCGCCAAAACAACTGATCCATATGAAAAAGCGGGAGTCCTGTTTGATCATGTAATACACGTGACAAAACACTTTTCCCCGATCCGCTGATACCGATAATTGCGATTTTTCTCGCTTCTCTTAACATTGTGCCTCCAAATTCGTTAACTGCCGGGGAAGGAGTCGGACCTTCACACCAGGATTCAAAGTCCTGTGTCCTACCGTTAGACGACCCGGCAATAATGTCTATCTACTTTTTCTCGCGGCTACGGCAAACGTGAGAAAATGTTCATCCAGCTCCTCCCAAGTTGTACCATACTTTTTGCCTCCCGTAAATGCGTCATAGATTCGTTCTCTGGCATCGATGATTTCTTTACGGCGCTCGTCTTCCCATCGCGGATCATCAAGCGTGAAATCAACAAGTTGTAAAGCTAACGCGACTGCAAGATTATACGCTTGTTCATCATGATCTTGTTGGTTGTGTGCCCGGCTGATTTCACTACCGATATTTCCCATCTGCTCATCAAAGGTATATTCACGCCATCGTCCTTGTCCAAATGATTGACTATGCATACAGCGTTACACTTTCTTTTGTGCATGTTCCTCTCCTCCGTGGATGAGTTCTATGACCGCAAGTTCCAGGGGGAGTTGGGGAATGGGGGTTTTTTTGAAATTTTGGATATGGTGAAAAAGAATGGTAATGCCACGGGAGAGTTCGGTAGAAGAAAATGAGGTGAGTGTTTTTTCTATATGCTCTGCCTCATCCGGCAGGAGGTCGGCAATGGCAAACTGCTTGAGCGACGGATCGGTTTTGAGAAAAAACGCCGAGCGGAAATACTGAAGCAGGAGTTTGGAAAAATAGGACATGTCAAAGCCAGATTCCGTGAGCGTCTGGATGAGGATAAGTGCTGCGGGCGCGTCTTTTTTGGCGATGAGCGAGAACATTTCCTTGACTGCCTCGCGCTTAGGCAACCCGAGTATTTCTTCTACACCTTCGCGGGTGATCTCTGTGTCTTCTGCGGCCATGATCTGCCCCAGGATGCTCTCGGCGTCGCGCAATCCCCCTTCGGCCGCCAAGGCAATAAGATACGCCGCATCTTTTTTCAGAGACGTACCCTCTTTTGTGGCGATGACGATAAGCCGCTCGGCGATGTCTGCGGCGCCGGGGCGGCGGAATGTATAGTGCTGGGTGCGGGAGATGATGGTCGCCGGCACTTTTTCCAATTCTGTGGTGGCAAGGATAAATACGGCGTGGCTCGGCGGCTCTTCCAGTGTTTTGAGGAGTGCGTTGAACGCTTCTTTGGTAAGTTGGTGCACTTCGTCAATGATGTATATCTTGTACGAGCCGCGCACGGGCACAAAGCGCACGCCTTCGCGCAGTTCCCGTATCTCGTCAATGCCGCGGTTGGATGCGGCGTCTATTTCAATCACGTCCACGGCGCGGCCTTCGTTGAAGTCCTTGCATTGCTCACACGCATTGCACGGAACATCGTTTTTATTTTTTGCCGTACAGTTGAGTCCTTTGGCGATCAGCCGCGCCATGCTGGTTTTGCCGATGCCGCGCGGACCCGAAAACAAAAAGCCGTGCGCCACGCGCCCCATTTTGAATGCATTTTTTATCGCCCCCACGACATGCGCCTGCCCCACCACTTCGTCAAAACTTTTCGGGCGGTATTTCCGATACAACACCTGCTCACTCATGCCTGAAATAGTATCACGCCCGCCCCTCCCCGTGCAGTTGACAGATATATTAGAAGATGATACAACATATAAAGCTTTTTGAATGTGGTGTGTCTTGCTAGGCATAGGGCTTGGCGGGGTGCGTCACAACACAGAGGAGGTGCCACATGGCACGCAATAGCGATTTCGGAAAAGACCTGGGGTTGGTTCATGAGGCAGTCGTGACAGGACGCGAAGCAGGTGCAGATACGGCATTTTGGGCTGGACTGGCGCACAGCAAAAAGGCATTTGAAGCTGTGATTCCCTTGGTCAAGCATATCGCTCTCATGGAGCGGTACAATCTTGACTTGAAAGGCATTGTCACCGATAAAACCCCGGATCTGGAGGAATGGCTTGGTGTCCTTGGAGTATATTGCGTCACCTGCTTCGGACCAAATCCGGAGGATTTTGGGAGACACCCACTTCCAAAAGAAGCAGAGGACAGAGAGCGTACTCGGCAATCGCACGAAATGCGGCAACAATTTTTTATATCTCTTTGCGATTCAATTAAACGGATGGGGATCTTACCTGTTGAGTTGTGCGCCGTGCTGGAACACTGGAGGGAGATGCTCCCGGAAGAGAGGGAGCAGCATTTTTCTTTTCCGGGGATGCGTTCCGAAACCGATTGCGTAGCGATGGAGGGACAAGATTGTGTGCCACGCGGCGCGTTGGTGCACGCGGTAAGGATCATCTTTAACCAACGCAGATATCTGGCGGGGAGAACATAGAAAGAGGTAGGTTAGGTATAGTGGCAAGCGGGCGCTTGCCACGGAGTACACGATGCGTAAGCGTCATAACGCTAGACGGCTCTCACCCAGAGCCGTCTTAAAAATTCCCGATGGGGATAATGGGGATAAAATGAAGAATATCCTTAGTATACAATAACAGACGATCGTCTTGTTAATGTATACTAAAGAGAATAAGAGCTGTGTGAAGTGGAACTTCAAACGTGTCTTTCCTTCTATTTAATCTCCGCCACGGTGTAAACCGTGTTTCCTGCGGGGGCTTTGACTTCCACATGCTCCCCTACTTTTTTGCCGAGGAATGCCTTGCCCAAGGGTGACTCGTTGGATACCTTGCCTGCGGCGGGATTTGCTTCTTCTGAACCAACGATCGTGTATACCACTTCCCGCTTTCCTGCTGTTGCCCGCACGGTAGACCCCACAGATACCTTGTCCGTCTTGGTCGGACGCACCATGACCACGGCCTCGCGGATGCGCTCTTCAAATTCTGCGATGCGCTGTTCCACCAGCGTCTGCTCTTCTTTGGCTTCCTGATATTCGGCGTTTTCGGACAAATCGCCGAGGGACTTGGCGTGCTCCAGACGCGCCGCAATGTCCTGGCGCTTGACGGTTTTCAACATGTGGACTTCCTGCTTGAGCTTTTCAAGCGCTTCTGCGGACAGATATTCGGCCATAGGGTTTAGGATAGATGCTAAAAAAATAAACGATAGTATAGTAATGGGAGATGCTAACGCATATTGTATTTCCTGTCAATTCGGGTTTTGCACATCAGTGAAAGTCGCCTGGGATTGGGCGTCGGACGGCGTTTCCGCAGGAGTCATGACTGGAGAGGGCTCGAGGATCTTTGCTCCATGATCGCGGTGCAAGAAATACCATTTCAGGATTTCGTTGGTGATGGGCACGGCAACGGTGGCACCCTCACCAGCGTATTCCACCATCACCGCGACGGCAATTTCCGGCGCCTCCGCTGGCGCGTATGCGATCACCCATGCGTGGGGCTGTTTGCCGGGGGCTGATTGGGCAGTACCGGTCTTGGCCGCGACTGCCACGGGTACCTGCTGGAGCAGGCGCGCGGTACCATAGGTCACGGTGCCGCGCATGCCTTTGGCGATTTCTGTAAACACGTCGGGCCGCATCAGATGTTTGCGGATGGCGTGCGGCTCTCGTTTGTTTATCGTATTCCCGTCCTCGTCGCGCACGGTGTCAAGAATATACGGCGACCACAGCGTGCCGCCATTGGCGATCGCCGCGGTAAGCGTTGCCATTTGTAGAGGAGTGGCACGCAATCCTCCCTGGCCGATGGATACGTTGTAGGTGTCGCCAATGCGCCAGTCGGGGTTGTCCGGTTCTGTTTTTTTCTTGGTTTCCGGATCGGGGATGGATCCGGGTTTTTCCCCGGGGATATCAATACCCAGCACCGACCCCAGACCGAATCGGGTGGCATACTGCTTGATACGCTCAATGCCAAGTCCTTTTTGCTCCTTATACCCCCCGCCGATGGTATAAAAATAGACGTTGACCGAGTACGCGATGGCGTCATACATATCCACCCACCCGTGGCCGCCTTTTTTCCAGTCCACAAAGCGCGACGCTTCGCCCGGCCGGTATGGATTGGGGATTTCTATATACCCTAGGTCCAGGATTTTTTTTGCAGGATCAATGATGCGCTCTTCCAAAGCCGCGGCCGCAAACACTGGTTTGATAACCGATCCCGACGGGAATTCGCCAGCCACCGCGCGATTGAACATCGGCTTGAGCGGATTCTGCAGAATCGCCGAGAATTCTTTTTGCGACAGCCCATGGCCAAAGCGGTTGGCGTCAAACCCGGGCGCTGACACGAGTGCCCGCACCGCACCGCTCGCCGGATCAAGCACTACGGCGCTAGCGCCCTTCCTGCCCTCGGTGTATCCCTTGATAAGATCGTATGTTTTTTGCTGGAGCCCACCATCAATGGTGAGGGCCAATTCCGAACCCTGGCGCGGCTCCTGGGTCAGGCGAAAGCGTGTTTCGACGCCGCGGGAATCCACCTCAATGATTTTTTTCCCCGCCGTACCCCGCAACATGGCGTCATAAAAAACTTCAATGCCGCTTTTCCCGATGGTTTCTTCTCCGGCCAGATCCGCGTGCCGGGACAGATCATCGGCAGATACCTTGGCCACAAAACCGAGCAGATGCGACAGGGCCTCGGGTTCGGCATATTTGCGCTGAAAGCTCTCAAACACTTCAATCCCGGGCAGGTCATCTAGGCGGGGCGCTAATACCACGATTTCCTCGCGCGTCAGGTCGCGGGCGATAAACGCCTTGCGCGGCGCTTTTTCAATGGTTCCATCCTGAGGAAAGCCAAGTTCGTCAAAAAATTCTCGGGGCTTGCCGAGCAGGATCGAGAGATCCGTGATGAGGCGAGGCAAGTTTCCATCAGCCTCAATAAATTTCTCGCGGTCAAATACGAGCCCGAGCGACGGCAGATTTTCCACGAGCGCGTCGCCGTGCCGGTCGCGGATGATGCCGCGAGGCGCAAAGAGGATGCGCTCGGTAAAACGGTTTTCCTGGGAGGCCGCGAAGAAATCAGCACCCGATACCACCTGCAGGGAGAAACTGCGCACCAGGAGATATCCGATACTACAGGCCACAATGGCAAGAAACCAGAACGACGAACGGTTTTCCAGCGGGCGCTCCATGCGGCCTTCAAATTCGCGCGCCGGATGGCGCGCGGCAAGCGCCGCATCCACAAAAATTTCCTCCGGCTCAACACCGTGCCGGCCGCGAAACAGCGCATGTTTTCTGGATGGAAATAATCTCATAGCAGTAATCGTTGCGCATACCCTATGGCGGCTTCTCCAATCGGCATTAGGAGGAGAGCGGAGACGAGCAGCGCCAAGGCGATGCTGATGTGACCAATACCCCCGTTCCGTGCGGCGATGATAGAACGGAACAGTTCAGTGAGCAATGCGGCGATCAGCATCACCAGAATAGACACGCCAAAGGGCCCTGCGCCAAAGGTGTCCATGAGCATGCCTACCGTGCCTCCAATCCACAGCCGCCACGAAAGCGGAAACATGGGCAACCACCATGCAGTGGCAATAAGCGCCAGCGGCGGCACCGGAACACGGGGACCAAAAGCGGCAGCATACAGATACTCGGAAAAAAAAGCCGCGAGTACTGCTGTCGTCACAAATAGCAGTTTGAGGAAATTATTTCTCATCGGTCGGTAAGCACCAGTACTATACCCAGGTTGGACGGGTCGGCAAGCAGTACCGCGCGTCCAGTCTTAAAAGCGCCTACTGCAGAGGATATGCCTTTGACTACGCGCCCGGCAAACACGCGCGTGCCAATGCCTTGCGACCGGCTTTCGTCGGCCCACAGCACGAAATCGCCGTCCCGCAGAGGCGTGTCATACGGAATAAGTTCAAGAGCGAGTCCCCGGCCGCCAAGGCCTTTTATGAGGATCTTACCGCCCAGGGGTACGAGTTCTGCAGAGAACGTGGCATCCGGGTTGGATGCAACCGACACCTTAGCGCTTCCTACGGTCGTCTCGGTCACTTGCCCTACCAGAAGCCGATGCTCATCAATCACGATGTCACCTGCGGCAACACCCCGATCCGCTCCCGCATCAATGAGCAAGGTCTCTACGCCCAGGACGTGCGTATACGCAAGCACGCGCGCTCCTTTGCTTTCCACAGGAATGTCCTCCTGCACGCCGAGCAAGCGCTTCAGGGACTGGTTTTCTTTTTTCAAAATTTCCTGCTCGGCGAGAGATGCCGCAAGCATCTTACTATCTTCCTCAAGCCGACGCACCTGATCTCTGGGCACGCCCGTGAGGTAACCCGCCGCAGACCTGCCAGCAGAGGCAACGGGCGCCAAAAGACGCACGACCGCCATGCGCAGGGAGGAAACCGGCCGCGTGGAGCGGGCCAATACCAGCAGGAGAAAAAAGGCAGTCGCCGTCACCACCACAACCGTGCGTACTCTCCTTTTGAGGATAAATGACGGGAGTGCCATACGCTATTCCCCGGGAACCTGTTCGTAATCCGTGCTCACAAGCACACCCTTAAGGGACTCTATATCTTCCAGGATAATGCCGGTGCCGCGCACCACTGCGGTCAGCGGGTCTTCGGCTACGCGCACGGGGATTTTTGTCTCCTCATGGATCAGCCGGTCCAGACCCCGCAGGAGCGACCCGCCGCCCACGAGCACGATGCCTCGGTGCATGATATCCGCGACCAGCTCCGGCGGAGTTTCTTCTATGACCGTGCGGATGGTATTGACGAGCGTGTTGATGGAATGGCGCAGGGCGCGCCGGATGTCGGTATCATCCACCACGATCTCTTTGGGCAATCCGGTGACCAGATCGCGGCCGCGCATGGTCGCTTCCAGCGGCTCCGGCAATTCATACGCCGAGCCGATCGCAATTTTTATGTCTTCGGCCGTACGCTCGCCCAGGAGTAATTTAAATTCGTCGCGGGCAAAGCGGATGATGTCTTCGTTCAGTTTGTCGCCGGCAATCTTGAGATTTTTGGACACCACAATGCCGCCGAGAGAAATAACCGCAATGTCTGTGGTGCCGCCACCGATGTCAACGACCAGCGACCCTACCGCCTCTTGTACCGGAAGCCGCACGCCGATGGCCGCAGCCATGGGCTCTTCCACCAGA
The DNA here is from genome assembly GCA_964361695.1 of uncultured Candidatus Saccharibacteria bacterium. Taxonomy (GTDB): domain Bacteria; phylum Patescibacteriota; class Minisyncoccia; order Sungbacterales; family HO2-52-23; genus WO2-54-10. The sequence goes on from CAYIBQ010000009.1 coordinate 12,270, forward strand.
TACACTTCACGGGCGCCGGCGTTGCGCGCCGCATCCTCCACGGCGCGTTTTTCCACTTCCGTCACGACGGATGGGATACCGACCACCACCCGCGGACGCGCAAAAATGGAATATGAATCCTCGTGCACTTTGCGGATGAAATATTTAAGCATCTCTTCGGTCGCTTCAAAATCGGACACCACGCCCGCGACCAGCGGCCGCGTAGCAACGATCTGCGCGGGCGTGCGGCCCACCATGCGCTTGGCTTCAGCGCCGATGGCAACAATGGCGCCGGTCTTTTGGTTGACCGCAACCACCGAGGCCTCGTTGATCACAATACCCCTCCCCCGTACATAGACGAGGGTGTTGGCCGTGCCAAGGTCAATGCCGATGTCCTTGGCAAAATGTCCGAACGGATTTGGGAATTTCATTTGAATTTCTTCAGGCAGTCCGCCACGGACACGACTTTCTGGGCCGTGGCACCTCTCTTTTTCATCTCCACGCCTTTCTTTTCCAGAGTTTTCTCACTCACCACCACGCGCCATGGAATCCCGATGAGATCGGCGTCGGCAAATTTTTCTCCGGCGGTCTTATCCACGCGATCATCATACAGCACAGCAACGCCCTTTCTTCCCATCTGCGCGTATAGTTTTTCCGCTTCTTTCTGCGCCCGTGATTGTTCATTGCCCAAACCGATGAGATGCACTGCAAAGGGAGCCACCGCGTCCGGCCAGATGATGCCGCGATCATCATGATGCGTCTCCACGACGGTTGCCATGACGCGCCCCGGCCCGATGCCGTAGCTCCCCATCACCACCGGATGTCTTTGGCCGTTTTTGTCGGCATAGGAGAGATCCATGGCTTCGGCATATTCGGTACCCAGACGAAAGATATTGCCCACTTCAATGCTTTTTGCGGTCGCGATTCTGCCGTTGTCGCATTTGGGACACCGGCCACCATCTTCCAACGTCGCAATTTCGCGGTTCTGGGCATAGCGACACGAAGCGCAATAAAAAATAATATCCTCTCCCGCAGACGACAGCACCTGATACTCATGGGTAAATTCTTTGGTGAACGCACCTCCCGACGCTTCGGTCAGATACGCATCCAGGCCGCATCGTTTAAACACCGCGCGATACGCGCGATCCGCCGACTTCCAATAAAAGCGTTCCAGATCGGCCGTGTCCGCATGAAAGCTATAGAGATCTTTCATGAAAAATTCCCTGCCGCGCATGAGGCCTGATTTGGCGCGCAATTCGTCGCGGAATTTGGTCTGAATCTGATAAATGAATAACGGAAGGTCTTTGTACGACTGGATCGTCCTGCCTGCCGCCTCGGCGGCAACTTCCTCATGCGTGGATGCCAGACCCAGATCCCTGCCCGAATGGTCTTTGAACTGATACATCACTTCCTCGCCCAGCACTTTCCACCTGCCCGACCGTTCCCATCGCTCTTTCGGCTGGAGAGCGGCAAAAAATACCTCCTGCCCGCCAATGGCGTTCATCTCCTCGCGGATGATGGTATTGATGCGTTCCAGCACGCGCAATCCCAGAGGCAGATACTCATACACGCCCGCCATGGATTTATAGACAAAACCTCCCCGTTCAAGCAGGCGGGCGTTTGCCGCGATTTCGTCTTTCGGATCTTCGCGCAGTGTTTTTCCAAAAAGTTGCGATTGGCGCATAAAGGTGTTTTGATTGTACTCAAAGAGAAGAAAATAGCAAGAAAGGAGGCTTGCGCGCAAGCCTCCTTTCTCTGCTCTATCTTCAAACCATAGCGGGAGTGATGTTACAGAGATGCCGCGATCCGTTTTATGTGTTCAATGAGGGTCGCGGTATATCCGGCTTCGTTGTCGTACCACGAGAATACTTCAAGGAGATTGCCGTCCACGACTTTCGTAAGACCGGCATCCACAATCGCGCCGTAGGGCTCTCCGAGGATGTCCGTGGATACGATCGGATCGTCCGCAACTTTCAAAACTTTTGACCAGCGCGCCTCGCCTGCGGCTTTTTTGAAAACAGCGTTTACTGTATCGCGATCCGTTTTTTTGCCGAGAAGTACGGTCATCACGCTCAATGACCCCGCGATGGTTGGCACGCGCACCGCAACCGCATCAAACTTGCCTGCGAGCGCGGGGATGGCCTGAATCACCGCTTCCGCCGCACCCGTGGTTGACGGCACGATATTGACGCCTGCTGCGCGCCCGCGGCGCATGTCTTTCTCGTCCGGCCCGTCCACGAGATTTTGCGTGGCAGTATATCCATGTACCGTGAGCATAGCCGCTTTTTGGATGCCGAATTGCTCGTGGATGATCGCCATGACGGGCGCCACGGAGTTGGTCGTGCATGACGCATTGGCAGTGATCTTTGACGCATGCGCAAAACGCTCGTCATTGACGCCGATGAGAGCGGTGGTGACTCCCTCGCCGGATGCGGGTGCTGTGATCACTACGCGTTTTGCCCCCGCATTAAGATGCGCTTGCGATTTTTTATCAGACGCGAAAAATCCCGTGGCTTCCACGACGACATCTATTCCGAGCTTGCCCCACGGCAATACGGCAGGATCCTTTTCCGCACATACGGTGATGGATGTGCCTTTCACCGTGATCATCCCGTCCCCCGCCGCGACTTCTTTTTTGTAGCGGCCGTACACCGAATCGTACTTCAGGAGATACGCGAGCGCCTTGATGTCGGCAAGGTCGTTGATGGCGACGATTTCAAATTCCGACAAACCAAATGCCGCCCGAAAAAACGAGCGCCCGATCCGACCGAATCCGTTGATAGCGATGCGTGTCATACAAACAATTCAAATACTTTCTGTTCTGCTTCCTTTTCCCTCTACCACGAGATTTTTCTTCTTCACCCAGACGAAACCATCGTCTCTCGTGATAACTGCCAGATCGATATCACCGCCAACGCCGGGGATATCACCAGGGTTCATTGCAACCCCGTCAGAAAAACGCTGAATTGCCTCTGTAGTCCTAATGGCTAGAGTACAAAAATCAATAGCATCTTGAAGCGTCATCGTCCCCCAACTAATTTGATACTCTAATCCTCCTATTTGACTCCTTACTTGTTCTTCGCCTATAGCGTTAATCGCTTCTTGTACAAAAGGCAGGGCCAGCATTCTTCCGTCCCAACCCAAAACGATTCTCGCGGTTACATCCGTCTGACCTGCCCATGCCGCTCCAAACTCCTTGCCTTTCTCCTTACTGTCCCTTTTTTTAGTGACTTCACCGGGAATATTGCATATAAAAACCTGGTGCGACCCATCGTGATTAAAACCCGCTATCATAATTTCAATCCCCTCTACGCCGCCAAATCCTTGCTGTCCCTTACCTGCGCTATCTTTGAATATAAATCTGAGTTTACCTTTTTCTTCAGCGAAATCGCCGACGATCTCTAGTCCTCTGTTTTCTAGATCTTTTTTAATGAGTGTCTTAAGATTATTGAGCTGGGTCTTCCAGTCGTATTTCCCTTCAAAAAACTGATGCAGTTTGTTTGCTACTTCTTCCACATTGAGCCGTTCAACTTCTTCTACACGTTTAAACTCGTCCACAAACGAGCTGATATTTTTAATTCCTCCCGGGCTTGGCAGAAAGGCAATCCCCGTAAGAGCGCACCCGCTGTGTTCATTGAGACGAAAAATCTTAGAAGCGGTATCGCTTCCTATCCGAGCCATTCCTTTTTGGTTTCTGTACGACTGTCTGGAATCGGCTGCTAGAACAAGTCCTGATGAAGTTGTTGCATTAATCGCCAATGACATGGTTTTCTTTTAGTAAGTTGAGATAATCATCTTCAGACATCGGGCAGTTTTTTAGATCGTGTAGTTGCTGGATATTATTCAAGTTCAATTGCCGCTTGATCTTCTGCAAGATGTCATCGGGTATCTCTTTCCCGCCACTGCCATGAGAATGGTGTGTTTCTCCAATCTTCTTGGCATCGTACCAAAGTTCGTAATACACATGGCCGCCACTTCTTTCCTTTACTTCAAATCTCTTCCTTATTTTTCCGATGACATCTTTCTTGAGTTCTGATATTTTCATCGGCATAATCACTTTTCTTGAATAATCTTCCGAAAAATATCCCACTTCTGCTTTAGTTCAGGCCCAAGAAATTCCTTATCTTGTTTGAGTCCGAAGTATGTCTCCTCAAGTACGATCTTAAAGTCCCTCATCGCCTGCATCTCACTTCTGCCTTCCCCGTAAAGATTCAATTCGGGGCTATCAACGATCCAAACCCCTTCCTCAGATGAATAGATTGAGACAATAAGATGCTGTGTCAGTATCAGCCGATCCGACCCTTCTAGAAATTGAATCGGGAGCATTCGTCCTTCTGGCCGCTTTTTTAATAGATATACTTCCGCTTTCAATTCGGCGATAGCGGGGCCATAGACATCAACAGGAAAATCGTAAAGCCGAAAATCGCTTCTAGGCCCTGGTGCTTCTTGAGCAATTTGTGAAGGAAAATTCTGGTAGTCCATAGTTTTACCTTTAATTTGCCGCTATGCTATTATATGCTTACAAACTCATACTACATCTTTCGCAGGACACATGCAACCTTCGTTAACGCACGGACATAACACACCATGCGCCAGCTGACATGATGCTTTTTCTTCTCCGCGACTACCGTGGCAAACGCTTCGGTTAATTGTGCGTCTATTTTTGCGAGCACTTCTTCCTCGCTCCAATATTTTCCTTCCAGTGATTGGATCCACTCAAAATACGAGCCAACCACGCCTCCGCTGTTGGCGAGAATGTCGGGAATCACGGCCACACCACGCCGCTCCAGTATCGCATCCGCCTCGCGCGTTATAGGGCCGTTTGCCATCTCTAAAATTATTTTCGCCTGGATAGTGCCGGCGTTTTCAGCCGTGATCTGGTCTTCAAGCGCCGCGGGGATCAGGATGTCTACGGGAAGCGTCAGGAGATCTTCGTTCGTGAACGTCTTGCATGGTTCCTGGCTCGGGCCCATGGAGTAGCAGATACCGCGGTCAATGATGCCGGTGCGTTCTTTTATGTCCATAACTTTGACGATATCAATGCCGTCTGCATCGTATAGCGCACCGCGGGAATCAGAAATTGCCACGACTTTGAACCCTTTTTTAAAAAGAATCTGTGCGATGTGCGCCCCGACATTCCCAAATCCCTGGACAGCGACGCTTGGAAACGGGGTTTCCAACTTGGAAACCCCGTTTCCAAGTTTGAGGAATTCACGCAACACCACATAGCCCCCGAAGCCGGTGGCGACTTCCCTGCCGTGCGACCCGCCTTTTTCTATTGACTTACCAGTGAATGCCGCACGTTCGGGGTGGCCAACGATTTTCATATATTCGTCTGTCATCCAATCAATAATGATAGCGTTGGTGCCGACATCGGGCGCCGGTATGTCTGTCTGCGGGCCGATATACGATGCCACCGCGCGGACATACCCGCGCGCCAAAGCTTCAAGTTCGCGCGGGGAGAGGGAACGTGGATCTACGGCTACGGCTCCTTTGGCTCCGCCGTACGGCAGGCCAGCGAGCGACGTCTTCCACGTCATCAGGGACGCGAGCGCCTTTACCTCATCCAGGGTGGACGCGGAATGAAATCTGATGCCGCCTTTGTATGGACCGAGCGCCCCATTGTGTTGCACCCGCCATCCCTGAAATCTTTTCTCCGATCCGTCGTCCATGCGTACGGGGATTTCAAATTCCCATACATGATTGGGGCGCTTGAGCCGTGCCAAAAGGTCAGCGGGAATCGCCGCGGCAAAAGCCGCGGCGTCAATCTGCTGTTCCACGCTCTGTAAAAATCCCGACATTTCAATTCCCGCTTTTTTTCTTTAAAATATAGTCGTACGCCGCGAGCGCCGCTTTCACCGCGTCACCCGCAGAGATGTTGTTCTGCTTGTACGGGTCGTCTGTGATGTCGCCTGCCGCGAAGACACCGGGACACGACGTCGTGCCGTGCTTGGAATCAATTTTCACCTGCCCCCACGGGTCGCGCTCTACGAGGTCTTTCACCATTTCGGAATTGGGAATAGATCCGATTTCAATAAATATGCCCTCTGCGGCAAGAGTATGCTCCTCACCCGTTTCGGTATCTCTGTATTTCAGGCCTGTGACAAACGTATTGCCTATAATCTCTTGCGAGTCGGCGTGAAAAATAATCTGCTTGAGTTTGGGATTCTTTTGTATCTCCTCGTGCGTAAGCTGATCACCGCGCACGGCGCCACCTTTTTCCAGAAGATATATTTCCGAAGCGTAGGGAAATAAGTCCTGAACTGCTTCAAGACCCGCATTACCGCTCCCCACGACAACTATTTTTTTGCCTGAAAAGAGCGGGGCATCGCAGGTAGAGCAATAGGCCACACCTTTGCCGTTGTATGCGTCCTCGCCTAGGATTCCGAGCTTGCGGCGCCGGGCGCCCGCACCCAGTATGACGGTACTGCCCTCATAGGCATTGCCCTGCTCGGTGCGCACCTCAAACCCATCGCCCTTTTTTGCGACCATATTCGCGCGTTCCGTTTTGATGTCCACCACGTCGGGAAACGCGCGGATGTGCGCTTCAAACTTTTGCGCCAATTCAAAACCGGAGATGTGCGGCTCGCCTATCCAGTTTTGAATGTCGTCGGACACGATGGATTGCCCGCCAAACGAGTCGGCGATGAGGAGTGTCTTGAGGCGTTTTCGCGCGGTGTAAACGGCCGCGGCGCATCCTGCAGGGCCCCCGCCGATGATGATGACGTCGTAGAGCATAGCAGAGAAAACTATTGTACTGATTTCGGATCCACGCCGGGCATGGTGTCGGGGACAAACTCGGGACCGCGGTTTTTGTGCGCTTTGTAAAACGCACGTATCTGATTCAGTTGTTCTTCCGAGATATCCTGCCCGCCCAAATCAAACTTCAGAACGCGTGTCCAGGCGACCACGGCAACATCGCTGTCGTTTGCCAAACGCGGCGCCATGACGATTTTTGAGCCGCCGAATTCGTCTACGATGCTATTCAGATGTTCAATGACGTGTGTATCTACCGTTGGCTTGTACGAAATCCATACGCCACCATGTTCAAGATTGTGGATAAACAGGCGGTCGTGGACTTCGTAGTCATAGACATCCCAGTTCGCGGGCGATGGGTAGTGAGCGCCAGAGGAAGGCGGATTGGACGTGTACGGCCGCGGGAGATCAGCAGTGAGCGAAATATGCTCTTGTCCCGCGTCGGGATACGATATACCCGGAGCCGTGGCGGCGCGGCTACGTGACCACCATATGCCGCCAACGATGAGGGCGATAACGACAATAACCACCACGATGACGAATGTTGTCCGGATGGCGCGGCGGCGACGCGCGGCGCCTGCCGCGCGCTCGCGTTTGATGTCCGCTTTTGAGATATAGTCGCCTGTCTGCTGGGTCGGTTCTTCCATAAAAATATTAAGAGAGGAATAACAGGAAACAGTATACTATGTTTGCCGTACCCGCGCGAGAGCCCCCCACAGTCCTGCTGTGTCTCCCAACGCCGCACGCGCAAGCGGCGGCGACTTTGGAAATCCTCTCCGTATGTCGCGCACACGTTCCTCCACATAGTCCAGAGGGATGCTCGCCATCACCGAGCCGCCGATCACGATGATGTCCGGTGACCAATAGACAATAGTATTGTTCACACCGATAGCGAGTACATCGGCAACGCGCTCCCACACCCCTGCATCCACTATTTCAGCGGGGTGTTTTTGAAAAATTTTTTCCAGTGCCTTGCCGGAAACATCCATCAGACGATGCACTGGCCATCCGGGAATAAACCCCCTGCCCGCATCAATGACTTGATTTCCCGGCTCAAATCCAATCGCAGAGGCGTCAATCCTGCCACCGACTACGCGTGAGCCCCCGATACCGGTGCTTACCGTAAGATATGCCACGATCTCGTGTCCCTTACCCGCGCCGTACAGCGCCTCGCCAAGACACGCCGCACCTGCATCATTTTCAAGCGTCACCGGCACGCCGAACATGCGCTCAAGATCCGCGCGTATGGGCTTGCCTACCCAATCGCTGATATTTTCCCCGTTGAGCAAGGCATCATGATTCCGGTCAAATGATCCGGCAAGGACGCCGGATACGGCCGTGATCGTACCTCCGGCGGCCAGTTCTTCCGCGAGTGTCTGCAGATGCTTCAGTCCGTCTGCATAAAGCGGAGACGTGGGAACGATTTTCGTGTGGTCAAGGGCAGTACCGTCATGCGATACCGCAATGCGCGTGTTGGTGCCCCCGACATCAAAAAGAATCAGCATGGTGTCGTGAGATAATCAGGCAATTTTCTTTTTGAACTCCTCCACCATGGGTACCTGTTCCGCTTCAGTGCCGTACTCTCGGGACGTGTAATACGCAAACCAGTCCGCAATCAGCGTGGACGCAAACATTTTTTCAAACGGTTGCGTGCCTAGCGCTCGCACAGACACAACAGGCAATCCGCGGTCACGGTAGAGACCGGCAGTCACGGCCATGCACTTTTGATTCTTGGGGTGATCATCCGCGTCTTCAAGAAATACAAAAAACATCTTTTCCGAAAGTGTACGGGTCGTGTCTGTCATATCAAATCCAGTCATCTCATTATGATTGAGTTCCGGAATCACGTTGTAAAAAGCCGGCACTTTTCCGGTCTCATTCAATTTTATTTTCCAGTTATAGGCGACGGCGCGATTGCGCGATGAAGCATAGATGACTGGAGTTCGACCGCGTGCCTGTTCTGCCAATATCTTGCCCTGACTTTCAAATGCGTTCATGTGTTGTGCAAGCCAGTCGCCAATACCGCGCAATTCTTCGGCCACCGTATCCTGCCTCATGAGCACAGCCATAGCTATGATGCTGAAGCCCGTGGCAGATCGTGGTTGCACACCCGTGTCGGGAAGCTGGATATACGGAACACATGCATTTCGCGCAAGATCTCGCAGTCGTCCGCCTGCGGATATAGCAGACCGGGGAATCCCTCTGCGGCCCGCTTCTTCAAAGCCGTCCAATGTTTCTTCGGTATTGCCTGAATAGGAGCTGGCGATGATGAGTGTTTTTGCTTTTTCTTCCTCGGCAATGTGCGGCAGTCCGTAGTCGGAATGCACGACCATCCGCAGTGACGGCTCGCGACCGGACAGCATATCAGCTGCCAAATGCGACCCGCCCATGCCCAACACCACATACTGCTTATACGTCCCCAGTTTTTCTTTACGCTCAATCTCCGGCGCAAACGAGAACTGCGCCGGAAAACTTTTTATTGCTTCGTTCATCATAAAACAACCCCAACAAAAACACTGATAGTGAAAAATGAACATCCGATCTGCTTATACTTACTTTCTAACAATTAAACTGGCAGGGGCATTCTTGATCTCCACCCGTGCA